>NZ_JBFTLX010000004.1:0-84466 GCF_056396665.1 Cupriavidus sp. 05T313
GGCCATGTTTGAGCATCGCCTTAAGGCGATGTGAGTTTGGCCCCCGGCCGCTCTTTTYGCCTGCCGACGAGGAGGGGGTCGCCCCATCCGGCRCGCCTTTTTTGCCTACTTTTTTGGCAAGACAAAAAAGTAGGTCGCCGCCCCGMAGGGGTGGTGAAACTGCCTTTGACTTTAAGCCTTTGACGTTAAGCTTTTGACTTACCCAAAACCAGCCACCACCATGTCCACCCCAGCCTTCGAATCCAAGCTAGTCACCACCAACACCCCCAACGACCTGACCGAAAAGCTAGCCGCCCTCCCACGCCCGCTCGTCTTCACCAACGGCGTCTTCGACATCCTCCACCGCGGCCACGCCACCTACCTCGCGCAAGCCAAAGCCTTCGGCGCGAGCCTGGTTGTGGGCGTCAACAGCGACGCCTCCGTCCGCATGCTCGGCAAAGGCGACGACCGCCCCCTCAATCACGAGTCGGACCGCATGGCGCTGGTCGCCGCGCTGGCATCCGTGGACCTGGTGGTGATGTTCCGCGAGAAAACGCCGGTCGAGCTGATCCGGCTGGTGCGCCCGGACATCTACGTCAAGGGCGGCGACTACGATATCGATACGCTGGAAGAAACGCGGCTGGTGCGCAGCTGGGGCGGGCAAGCCCATGCCATCGCCTTCCTGCACGACCGTTCCACTACCAAGCTGCTGTCCAAGGTTCGCCAGGTGCAGTAATCCGCCAGCGGCGCATCAGGCGCAGCTGAGCATGTCCTGCACGCCGTAGCGCCGGCGCATCTCGTCAAGCCGCGTACGCAGCGCCGCGTCGGCATTGCGCACGCGCAGCCACTGGCGCGTGAGCGGATGCGGCGTGTCGCTCAGCACCGCGGTACGCACGCCGTGCTCGCGCAGGTTGTCCAGGAAATGCTCGGCATGCTCGCGCTCCTGGAACAGGCCCAGCGACACCGTATAGGTTTCGGGCGTCCCCGCGCTGACCACCGACACATCGGTGATGTTGCGCCGGCGCAACTCACCGAGCTTGCGCTGCAGGTTCTCGCGCGTGGACTGCGGCGGCAGGTGAACCCACCAGCGCGCTTGCTCCTGCCGCTCGAACTGCTCCACCCGCCAGGCGCCGGCCGGTGCGCCTGCCAGTTCATCGGCCACGCGCCGCACCAGGTCGCCGTTGAAGCCACCGATCTCCACGCAGGCCATGGTGGACGCGGCGGCATGCGCGGCAGGCTGAAGCGCCGGCGCGGATGCCGGGCTTGCCCGGTCCTCCCGCGCCATCTGGCGGAATCGTTCCGCGCGGGTCTGCTGGGCGGCGCGTCCGGGTTCGCGCGCGCTTTCCATCCAGCCAGCCAGGGGCTGTGGGCCGAAAGCGCCCAGCACGGCCGCCAGCAGCAGCGCATTGACCAGGACCAGCAGGATTAACAGGCTTCGTTGGAGCATGGGGGCGATGCAGGGGAAACGAGAGGCTTGGAGAACAATGGCCGGCGCAGATCAGTCCAGGGCATCGGCCCGGCTCCGCGAGGCCATCACATGCAGGCCGAGCAGCACGAGATTATCGTGCATCTCGAACGGCATCGAGAGGGCGTTCGCCAGCATATGGCGGGCGCCGCCGGACAGCAGGCAGCGTACCGGACCGCGCTCGCCGAGGGCACGCCAGGTGCGCTCCACCGCACCGGCCTGCGCCGCCAGGCAGCCGGCGGCAATGGCGTCCCGGGTGTTGTCGGCCCAGGGTGCGGCCAGCCCGGTGTCGCCGACGCCCAGGGCTGGCAATTGCGCGGTGTTCTGCGCCAGCGCGCCCAGCATCAGGTCCAGGCCGGGCAGGATCAGCCCGCCCTCGAAACGGTCCTGCGCGCTCACCACGTCGAGCGTGGTGGCGGTGCCGGCGGTGACGATCAGCAGCGCACCCTCCGGCCGGTAGCACCGCGCGCCGATGCTGCCGATCCAGCGGTCGACGCCGAGCTGGGCGGGATCGCGGTAGCCGTTGACCAGGCCGCCGAAGCGCGGGCCCGAGCGTACCCAGTTCACACCGGCGCCGGGGCCGAACACGGTGTCCAGCGTGGCTTGCAGGCTGGCGGCGATGGCCGGGCCGGCTACGTTGCTGACCCACACCTGCGGCCGGGCGCCGGCGGGACCGGCCGTCCGCAGCGACGCCCATTGCGCCACCAGCGTGGACAGTGCGTCGTGTGCCACGGCGCCGCCGTGCTGCCACGGCGTGGGCAGCGGCGCCTCGTGCAACACAGCGCCGGACCAGGCGTCTTCGCACCAGGCCCATTTCAGGCGGGTGTTGCCGATATCGATCAGCAGTTGCGGCACGCGCGGCATGCCGGCGGTGGAAAAGCTCATGCGCCCGCTCCCGGGCMTTCGTCCGCCGGGCGTAGCGAGACTTCGCCGCTGGCGATGCGCTCCAGGCCCATCGGCGTTTCAAGCAACAAGTGGCCGTCGCCGTCCACGCCGCGCGCCAGGCCTTCGGCCTGCACGCGGCCGTCGTGCAGCAGGCGCACCGGCTGGTCGCGATACGCGTCGCGGGCCGACCAGCGGGCCGCCATCGGCGCGAATCCCCGCGCCAGGAAATCGTCGCGCATCGTCGCCAGCCGGTTCAGCACGGCGGCCAGCAAGGCGGTGGGATCGCAATCCGGCAGGTATTCGGTCACGCCGGCCAGGCTGCGCCCGAGCGCGGCCTCCATCTGCGCATCGCGTACCAGGTTCAGGCCGATGCCGATCACCGCCCAGACGCGCTGCGGCCCTGCCGGCACCGACTCAATCAGGATGCCGGCCAGCTTGCGGCCGTCGATCTGCAGGTCGTTGGGCCATTTCAGGCCCACGGCGGCGCCGAGCCGCGCATCGCAGTCGGCCAGCGCCTCGGCCAGCGCCAGCCCCACCGCCAGGCTCAGCCCGCTGAGTTGCGACGGCGCCAGCGGCAATGGCATCGCCACCGAGAAGGTCAGCCCGGCCTGGCCCTGCCAGGGACGGCCCTGGCGGCCGCGGCCCGCGGTCTGGCGGTAGGCCAGGCGCAGCGCGCCGGCCTCGGTCCACGGCGCGCTGCGGCAGGCCTGCGTCAGGTCGGCATTGGTCGAGCCGGTCTCGTCGACGACGTCGAGGGTCCAGCCGCTGGCGGCACCCGTGAGYGCGGCGCGCAGGCGGTCGGAGTCGATGCGCCAGGCCGGGGCTGGCGGGGCGGACGGCGGCAAGGATGGGTCTGCGGACATGCGAATCGGCGTTGGACGGCACAAAGGGCACGAAGGGCGCAAAGGGCACAACGTGCGCAAGAAGTACGAGAGGTACGGCTTGCGTCGGTGGAACAGGCCGCGCAGCCGGGACCGCGCGGGGAATCCAGCCCGCATTGTAGCCGCGCGAATCCGCCGCCGAGGCGGTCCGGGCGCCCGCTGACCCTGCGGGTGGCATAGAATCGGGACTTGCCCATCACTTCCACCCATCCTTTGGAAAGCCTTACCACGCCAGCCATCGAAGTGACGCGCGCGGACGGAGCGGCGACGGTGCGATTGCGCGGCGACTGGACCGCGCTGGCGCTCTCGGACTGCCACCACGCGCGCGGCCTGCGCCATGACTTGCATGCGATTGCCACGGATTCGCACTGGTCGCTGGCCGGCCTCGGCCGGCTCGACCACATCGGCGCGCAACTGATGTGGCAGGCCTGGGGCGGCAAGCTGCCCGAGCGCCTTGAGGCCAGCGAGGCCCAGCGGCGGGTGTTCGCGCGCATCGCCGGCCTGCGCCGCGAAAACTGGAAGAAACATATCGTGGACCGGTTCAACCCGGTGACACTGTTCGGCGCCTCGATCCTGTCGATGTTCTCGCAACTCGGCAACGGCGTGACCATGCTGGGCCAGCTGGCCTTCGACCTGCTGCGCCTGGCGCGCGCGCCGCATCGCGGCCCCTGGCGCGAGATCTCGGCCAACATCTACAACGTCGGCTATAAAGCGCTCGGCATTACCGCGCTGGTGGGCTTCCTCATCGGCATCGTGCTGTCGTACCTGTCCGCCAACCAGTTGCGCACCTTCGGCGCCAGCATCTTCATCGTCAACATCCTGGRCATGGCGGTGATCCGCGAACTGGGGCCGGTGCTGGCGGCCATCCTGATCGCCGGCCGCTCGGGCTCGGCCATCACCGCGCAGATCGGCGTGATGCGCGTCACCGAGGAGCTCGACGCCATGCGCGTGATGGGCATCTCGCACGGCTTCCGGCTGATCATGCCGCGTGTGATCGCGCTGGCCATCGCCATGCCGCTGCTGGTGGCGTGGACCGACGTGCTGGCGCTGGCCGGCGGCATGCTGGCGGCCAAATTCCAGCTCGATATCAGCGTGGCCTTCTTCCTGCGCGCGCTGCCCGATGCGGTGCCGGTGGCCAACCTGTGGATGGGGCTGGGCAAGGGCGTGGTGTTCGGCATCCTGATCGCGATCACCGCCTGCCATTTCGGCTTGCGCATCCAGCCCAATACGCGCAGCCTGGGCGAAGGCACCACCGCCTCGGTGGTGACCTCGATCACGGTGGTGATCATTGCCGATGCGATCTTCGCCATCCTGTTCAAGGACATCGGACTATGACAACCGCCACCGCTTCCACGACGCCACAAGCGGCCCGCCCGGCCTCCATGCCCGGCACGGCGCAAGAATCCGGGCGCACTACCGTCATCGAAGTGCGCGACCTCGTCAAGCGCTTTGGCGAGGCGGTCGTGCACGACCACCTGAACCTCGATGTCTATCGTGGCGAAGTGCTGTCCATCGTCGGCGGCTCGGGCAGCGGCAAGACCGTGCTGCTGCGCCAGATCGTCGGGCTGGACCGGCCCACCTCAGGCACCATCCGCGTGTTCGGCGAGGACCTGATGCGGCTCGATGCCGCGCGCCTGCAAGCCCTGCGCAACCGCTGGGGCCTGCAGTTCCAGCGCGGCGCGCTGTTTTCCGCGCTGTCGGTGATCGACAATATCGCGCTGCCGCTGCGCGAACTTCGCACCCTGCCCGACGATCTCATCTGCCAGGCTTCGCTGCTCAAGCTGCAGTTGGTGGGGCTGTCCGCCCGCGACGCGGACAAGATGCCGTCCGACCTGTCCGGCGGCATGATCAAGCGCGTGGCGCTGGCCCGCGCGCTGGCCCTGGAGCCCGAACTGGTGTTCCTGGACGAGCCCACCGCCGGGCTGGATCCGATGGCCTCCGACGACTACGTGGCGCTGATCTGCGAACTGCGCCGCGAACTGGGCCTGACCGTGGTGATGGTGACCCACGACCTCGACACCCTGGTGGCGCTGTCCGACCGCGTCGCCGTGCTGGCGGACCGCAAGGTGCTGGCAGCGCTGCCGATACCCGAACTGGTGCATATCGACCACCCGTTCATCCGCGAGTATTTCCTGGGCGAGCGCGGGCAACGCGCCATGCAGGCCCTGGCGGTGACACCGGCGGGCCCGCAATCTGGAGAAGCATGATGGAAAACAAGTCAAACGCCTTCCTCGCGGGCGTTTTYACGATCGGCCTCGCCATCCTGGTGCTGTTCTCGATCTTCTGGTTCAGCAGCGACCACGCGGTGCGCGTGCCCTACGACCTGATCACCCGCTCCACCGTCAACGGGCTGGGGCCGCAGGCCGACGTCAAGTACCGCGGGCTGGACGTGGGCAAGGTGGTGTCGATCCGCTTCGATCCCGCCGTGCCGGGCCAGATCATCGTGCGCATCAGCGTCAACCAGGACACCCCGATCACCCGCACCACCTATGCCACGCTCGGCTTCCAGGGCGTGACCGGGATCGGCTATGTGCAGCTCGACGACACCACCGCGCAGGAGGGCGGCACGCCATCGCCCCATCTGGCCACCTCCTCCAAGTCGGTGGCGCGCATCACCATGCGGGCCGGCTTCTTCGAAGAGCTGGAAAAGCGCGGCGACAGCTTGCTGACACAGCTCGAAACGATCATGGGCTCGCTCAACGACATGTTCCAGGCCGACAACCGGCGCGAACTGATGGGCGCGATCCGCTCGGTGCGCAAGACCGCCGACGACTACTCTCAGCTGGCCAACTCGCTCGCGCCGGCGGTGCGCCAACTGCCGCAGGTGACCGAAAACCTGAACGCCACGCTGGCCTCGACGCGGCGCCTGACCCAGGAACTGGCCAGCCCGAACGGCACCGTGCTGCGCACCATTGACCGCGTCGGGCACGACCTGCAGGGCGCCGCCGATTCGATCCAGTCGGCCGCCGGTGGCGTCAGCCAGGATACGCTGCCGCAGATCAACGGGCTCGCGCGCGATGCGCGCCAGACCATGCGCAGCATCGACCGCGCCGCCAGCCAGTTCAACGACAGCCCGCGCAGCGTGCTGTTCGGCGGCCCGGCCACCATGCCGGGCCCCGGCGAGCCTGGCTTCCAGGCGCCGTGAGCGGAACAGGTACCGTGATCCCGCGCCCCCAAGCAATCGCCGCGCGCCTGGTCCGCCAGGTGCGCACGGCAAACCCTTCGAGCAATCCGAGCCCCACGGGCAAACCGAGGCAATCCATGATGCGCACCGCCCATCTCCGGCCAGATCGTTCCGGCACCTCCGGCGTTTGCGGCCTGCCGCGCCGGCTTGCCGCCGGCATCGCGCTGGCCGGCCTGCTGCTGGGCGGCTGCGCCCTCACGCCCTCCACGTCCACCATCACCTACGACCTGGGCCCGCCGGCCGGGGCGGCGCCCGGCGCCACGCCCCTGCCCAGGATGCGCGTGGCGCAAACCGACGGCCCCACCTGGATGGACGGCAACTCACTCTTCTATCGCCTGCACTACGCCCAGGCCGAGCGCCTGCAGCCCTATGCCACCCAGCGCTGGGTGATGTCGCCGGTGCGCCTGTTCGACGACCGCCTGCGTGAAGCGGTGGCCTCGCGCGGGGCGCTGACCTGGTTCGGCGATACCGCCACGCCGGCGCTGAAGATCGACATGCTGGAGTTCGAGCAGGTCTTCGACAGCGCCAGCGCCAGCCGCGGCGTGATCCGGGTGCGTGCCAGCGTGTTCCGCAACGGGCTGCGCGGGCAGAAGACCTTCGTGGTGGCGCAGCCCGCGCCCACGGCCGATGGCGCCGGCGGCGTCAAGGCGCTCGCCACGGGCACCGACGCCGCCATCGCGGCGATCCTCGACTGGGTGGCCACGCTACCGCTGCAATAACCCGGTCCCGCATGGCATCGGCACCCGCTCCGCTCACTCCCTTGCCGCCCACGCCCCGCCATTCGCCGCTGGCGCGGGTGGGGCTGCTGTGCTTCACCCTTCTGGTGATCTACGGCAGCCTCTTTCCGTTCACGGGCTGGACCGACAACGGCATCTCACCGCTGGCCTTCCTCACCGCGCCCAAGCCGCGCTACCTGACCGAGTTCGATCTCATCACCAATGTGCTCGGCTATTGCCCCTTCGGCGCGCTGTTGGTGCTGTCCCTGCACCCGCGCGTGTCCGGCGCGCGCGCGACGCTGCTGGCGCTGGTGGCGGGCGCGCTGCTCTCAGGCTGCATGGAAGCGCTGCAAACCTGGCTGCCCAACCGCATCTCGTCCAATATCGACCTGATCACCAATGCGCTGGGCGCCCTGCTGGGCGGCGCCGTGGTGGCGCCCTTCTCGGCCGCGCTGATCGACCGCGGCTCGCTGCGCCAGTTGCGCATGGCCTGGTTCGAGCCACATGCCAGCTTCGCCATCATCCTGCTGCTGCTGTGGCCGTTCGCGCAGATCTTCCCGCAGGAGCACCTGTTCGGCATGGGCGCGATCGTGCGCGAGTGGCTGACCGACCCCGACTCCTGGCCCGTGCAGTGGCTGCAAGGCATGTTCCCGACGCTGCCCGACCTGATCGAAAGCGTAGGCCTGCTGCGGCCCGACGACGTGCAGGGACAGCAGTTGCTGGAATCGCTGGTGACCGCGTGCGGATGGGTCGGCACCGGGCTGTTCGCCTCGGCGGCGATGCGGCGCAATGCCCCGATGCTGCGCATTCTGGCCGGCTTGCTGGCCTGCACGCTGCTGCTCAAGGCGGCCGTGGCGGAACTGCAGTTCCCGGACGACAACGCCTTCAACTGGCTGTCCGAAGGCGGCCGTTTCGCCCTGCTGACGGGCTCGCTGGTGCTGGTATTGCTATTGCGGCTGCCGCGCTGGCTGCGCGGCGCGCTGGCGCTGGCCGCGCTGATGTTGCTGGTGCTGCTGTCCAACCTGCTGCCCGCCAATCCCTATTCCTGGATCTCGGAGCAGGGCTGGCGCCTGGGCCGCTTCATCCACTTCAACAGCCTGGCGCAGTGGCTGGCCTGGATGTGGCCGTTCCTGGCGCTGTTCTACCTGATCTGGCGCTTCGAGCAATTCCAGCTGGACCGCCGCAGCTTGCGGCGCGCACGCCGCAAGCTGCGGCGGCAGGCGGCGGCGAAAAAGGGATAGGCCACCGCCCGGGGCCTGACCGCTTCAGTGCGTCTGGCCGCCCTGCTCGCGGATATCGTCCTGCGTCGACAGCGCGGTAGCCACCGCGCAGCGGATGCCGTCGATCATCGTGGCCAGCGCCAGGCTGGGCTGGCCCGGATGCCGCGCGGCCTGCTCCGGCAGATAAGGAATATGGATGAAGCCGCCACGCACGCCCGCCGGCACGCTTTGCGTCGCCAGCAAGTGCATCAGCCCGTAAAACACGTGATTGCAGACGAAGGTGCCGGCGGTCTGCGAAACCGAGGCCGGCACGCCAGCCGTGCGCATCCGGCGCACGATGGCCTTGATCCCAGGACGGATTGATAGGTTCGCTTTCGAACGGCTCGAAACCGGTCAGCAGCACGGTACGCATGGCGGGGACTCCCGGCCCGAAGTCCGGTTGCCCGGGCCCCTGGCCAAACTTTCGCGGCTGGACCGCGTTCTTACATCAGGAAATACAGCAGCGCGATATTGGCCACCAGGATCATCAGCGCGGTCGGCACCTGCGCCCGGATCACGGCGTTCTTGTCGTCCAGCTCCAGCAGCGCGGCAGGCACGATGTTGAAGTTGGCCGCCATCGGCGTCATCAGCGTGCCGCAGTAACCGGAGAACATGCCGATAGCCGCCATCACCGCCGGGTTGCCGTGGAACATGTTCACCAGGATGGGCACGCCGATGCCGCCGGTCATCACCGGGAAAGCGGCGAAGCCATTGCCCATGATCACGGTGAACAGCGCCATGCCCACGCAGTACACCACCACGGCCACCAGTTTGTAGTCCATGTTGATGTAAGCCGTGGTCAGGTACGCCACCGCCTTGCCCACACCGGCATCGGCAAACACCAGGCCAAGCATGGCCAGCATCTGCGGCAGCACCAGCGCCCAGCCGAGCGACTCGGTCAGGCGGCGCGACTCGCGCACGCCCTGCACCACAGTATCGCGGGTGAGCCAGCAGGCCGCGGCCAGCGCGACCAGGCAGCCGACGCCCAGCGAGACGAAGGTCACGTTCTTGGGGTCCAGCAGCGGCAGGCCGGCGATCTTCACGTCCTTGAACAGCACGGTGCCGATCACCGTCACCAGCGGAATCAGCAGGGCCGGGATGAACAGCTTGTTGCCAAGGCGCTTGGCCGAGGCGCGGCGCTCTTCTTCCGGCAGCGTGCCGTGCTTGCCGTGGCCAACCCCGCCAAAGCCCGCGATCAGCGCCATCACCACGGCGCCAACGCCGACGACGGCCGGCGGCAGCTTGTCACCGATCAGGAACACCAGCGCATACAGCGCCCAGAACAAACCCGTGCTGAGCCGGCGCGGATGGTCGCGGTCCGCGAAAATCATCAGCGAGGTGATGGCCAGGACCAGGCCGGCGAGCCAGTAGAGGTACTCGATGGAAATGATCATGGCTTACTCCCCGCTCTTGGCCGTAGCCGCCGTACCTGCGGCGGCCGCAGCCTTGCCGCCCACTTCGCGTTCCAGCCACATATCCAGGCGCTTGAGGCGCACGGCATGGATCAGGAAGGCGCAGACCGCGGTCGGGATGCCCCACACGGCGATATGCAGCGGCTCCACATCGATGTTCGACGACAGCAGGAAGGTGTGCATCAGCGCGATCGCGCCGAAGGCCACGAAGATGTCCTCGCCGAAGAACAGGCCGACGTTGTCGGTAGCCGCGCAGAAGGCCAGCACGCGCTGGCGGACCGGCTCGGGCAGCTTGCCGAAACGGGTCTCGGCCGCGCCTTCGGCCATCGGGGCCAGCAGCGGACGCACCATCTGCGGGTGGCCGCCGAGGCTGGTCAGGCCCACCGCCGCGGTGAGCTCGCGCACGCCGAGGTAGACGATCAGCAGGCGCCCGACCGTGGCCGAGGCGATGCGCGAGATCCAGGCTTGCGCGTGCTCGCGCAGCCCGTGCCGCTCGAGCAGGCCGATCACCGCCAGCGGCAACAGGATGATGAGCGGCAGGTTGCGCGTCTTGACGAAGGCGGTGCCGATCGCCGTGAAGATCTGCATGACCGGCATAGGCGCCGCCAGCCCGGTGGCGATGGCGGCAAGCGCCACCACCATCATGGGATTGAAGCGCAGCACGAAGCCGAGGATGATGATGCCGACCCCAACTAAGGGCCAGAGGTTGACTGCCTGTTCCATGAGAGACACCAATAGAGTGTGATGGAGGCGAGTGCCACGCGTCGCGTCATGCTGCTCGACATCGCGCGGGTCACAGTGAATACCGGAAGCCTGGGGGCGCGTCCGTTGCGTTTACCGTGTGGTGTGCCCCTTCAGCCTCCGGCGCGGATTGCGATGCCTTCGGCGCCGAGCCGTTCGCGGATGCGGCGCGCAAAGGCAAGCGCGTGTGCGCCGTCGCCGTGCAGACACACGGTTTCGGCGCGAATCGGTACATAGCTGCCGTCGATGGCGCGCACGCGCTGCTCGCGCACCATCTGCAGGGTCTGGCCAAGCGCCACGTCTTCGTCTTCGTGCAGCGCGCCGGGCGTCCCGCGCTTGACCAGCGAGCCATCCGGGTTGTAGCCGCGGTCGGCAAAGACTTCTTCCTTCACCTTGAGGCCGGCTTCGCGCGCCACCTTCACCATGACACTGCCGGCCAGGCCGAAGAAGACCAGGTCGGAATCGAAGTCGCGCACCGCGCGCACGATGGCGTCGGCCAGCCTGGGATCCCTGGCGGCCTGGTTGTAGAGCGCGCCGTGCGCCTTGACGTGGGCCAGTTGCCCGCCCTGCGAGCGCACCAGCGCGGCCAGCGCGCCGATCTGGTAGAGCGTGTTCGCGTACACCACTTCGGGATCGAGCTGCATCTCGGTGCGGCCAAAGTTCTCGCGGTCCGGATAGCTCGGATGCGCGCCGATGGCGACGCCCTGCTCCAGCGCCCACTTCACGGTCTGCAGCATGGTGGCGGCGTCGCCGGCGTGCCAGCCGCAGGCGACGTTGGCCGAGCTGATCAGTCCCAGCAGTTCGCGGTCGTTGCCGCAGCCTTCGCCGAGGTCGGCGTTCAGGTCGATATGCATTGCGATACTCCTCACCGGTCTTGCGGCTTGTCCTGAGGTTTGGGGGTTGCTGTCATCCGGCGGCGCTCAGGCCACGGCCGCGGCCGCGTGGCTGCGCGTGCGCCGCCGCGAGGCGATCACCATGCCGTCTCCCTGCCATTGCAGTGCCTGGTCCAGTTGCTGCAGGTAGCGATCCAGCTCGGCCTGCGCCGCAGCGGCCTCTTCCAGCGTGACGCGCACGAAGCGCACCGGCGCGCCCAGCGGCACCTGCGCCAGCCGCCACAGGTCGGCGCCGATCACCACGCCGATCTTGGGATAGCCGCCGGTGGTCTGCGCGTCGGCCATCAGCACGATGGGCTGGCCGGCCGGCGGCACCTGCACTACGCCCGGCAGCACGCCGTGCGAGAGCAGGTCGGCGGCACGCTCAGGCTGGCGGGCCAGCGCCGGGCCTTGCAGGCGCAAGCCCATGCGATTGCTGTTGGGCGTGACGATCCAGTCGGACTGCCACAGCGCCTCATGCGCGGCGGCGTCGAAGTCCTCGTATTCGATGCCAGGCAGCATGCGGATCGGCGTGGCGTTGCCGAGCTTCGTCACCGGCAGCGCCCAGGCCGGAGCCTGCACGCCCAGCCAGTCGCTGTCCTCGGCCACGCCGGGCCGGCCGGCATCGAAGCGGTCGCCTTCATGCAGCGCCCGGCCACCCAGGCCGCCAAAGCCGGCCTTGAGATCGGTGCTGCGCGAGTCCATCACCGGCGCCACGGCGATGCCGCCCGCCACGCACAAATAGGTACGGGTGCCACCCTGCGCCGCCGACAGCGTCAGCGTTTCGCCGCGGCGCACGTCGAAGGCATGCCACGACCACACCGGCACGCCGTCCAGGTTGGCCCGGCACTCGGCGCCGGTCAGCGCGACGCGCATGTCGGCGTGGAAGCGCACGGCGGCGCGGCCCAGCGTGAATTCGATGGCGGCATCGCCCGCCGGATTGCCGAGCAGGCGGTTGCCGATGGTGAGCGCGACCGTATCGAGCGCGCCCGCGGTGCCCACGCCGAAGCGGCGAAAGCCGGGGCGGCCGAGGTCCTGGACCGAGGCGAGCGCGCCAGGGCGAATGATCTCGATCATGCGCGGACCCTCCGCACAGTCGCAGCAGCGGGTGCAACGGGTGATGGCATACGGTTCATGGCAGCAGCGCCTCGACGACAAAGCGCACCGTGTCGCCCGGTGCGAACAAGGAAGGCGGATCGCGGTCGGCGACGAAGAGTTCGCTGGTTGTGTGTCCGATCAGTTGCCATCCGCCGGGAGCGGCGGCCGGATAGATGCCGGTCTGCTCGCCGCCGATGCCGACCGAGCCGGCCGGCACCGACAGCCGCGGCTCGCGCCGCCGAGGCGTGGCCAGCGCCGGGTCCATGCCGCCCATATAGGCGAAGCCGGGCTGGAAACCGAGGAAGTAAACGACGTACTCGCCCTCGCTGTGGCGGCGCACCACTTCCTGCGCCGTGAGGCCGGTATGCGCGGCCACCTCGGCCAGGTCGGGGCCGAATTCGCCGCCGTAGCGCACCGGGATCTCGACCAGCCTGCCTGTCGCCGCGCGCGCCTCGCCCGACGCCCAGGCCAGCTTCAGGTTGCGTTCCAGCGCTTCGGGATCGGCATCGCGGTCAAACACCACGGTGAGGTTGTTCATGCCGGGCACCGCGTCGACCACGCCGCGCCACTCGGCCGCGCGCTGGGCCATGGCCCAGATACGTCGCTGTACATCAAGCGAGGCCGGCGGCGGCACGCTGCACAGCAGCGCGCGCTCGGCCAGGCGGTGAACGGAACATCGGGTCATGGGAAGCACCGGCAGGGGGACCTGTCTTGCAGTGTAGGCGCGCGCACCGGACTTGGTCAGGGACGACGCCGGCTGCAATCCGGTCCGTGAGCAGAATCTTTTTTCATCGACAATTTGTCGATAAATTCATGATAACCAAACAATAAGATGCTGGGGCTAGGTGTAGACCCTAGGATTTCCCACGCAAAGTGTTGTGCGTGACGGGCCCTGCGCCCTGTCCTGGTGCGGCCGGCCGATGCGGCGAATGCCTTCGGTGCGGGAGCGCTCGCGAGGGCTCCCGCCATGCGCCGGTCCGGTGCGATCGCGCGGCGCGCGGCCCCGCCCGCGCCGACGGGTGCGATGGAAGAAATTTCAGGGAAAGAGGTCACGCCGTCGCGTGCATGCAACGCCAGCTGCGGCGGCAGCCGCTGCCGCAGGCGAAAAAAACCGGCCGGGTGGATACCGGCCGGTTTTTTTGCAATGAACCAAGGCGCCCGGAGGCGCGCAGGCAGGCTCAGGCGAAGCCGGCCTTATGCGCCTGCTCGTCCGCATGATAGGAGCTGCGCACCATGGCGCCCACGGCGGCATGGGTGAAGCCCATCTTGTATGCCTCGGCCTCGAACATCTTGAAGGTGTCCGGATGCACGTAGCGCATCACCGGCAGGTGGTGGCCCGACGGCGCCAGGTACTGGCCGATAGTCAGCATGTCGATGTCGTGGGCGCGCATGTCGCGCATGACTTCGAGGATTTCCTCGTCGGTCTCGCCCAGACCCACCATCAGGCCGGACTTGGTGGCCACGGTGGGGTTGCGGCGCTTGAATTCCTGCAGCAGCTTGAGCGAGTGCGCGTAGTCGGCGCCCGGGCGCGCCTGCTTGTACAGGCGGGGCACGGTTTCCATATTGTGGTTCATCACGTCCGGCGGGCCGGATTGCAGGATGTCCAGCGCCTTGTCCAGGCGGCCGCGGAAATCCGGCACCAGCACTTCGATGCGGGTGACCGGCGACAGCTCGCGGGTCAGCGTGATGCAATCGACAAAGTGCTGGGCACCGCCGTCGCGCAGGTCGTCGCGGTCGACGCTGGTGATCACCACGTAATTGAGCTTGAGCTGGGCAATGGTGCGTGCCAGGTTGCCCGGCTCGCTGGCGTCCAGCGGATCGGGACGGCCGTGGCCGACGTCGCAGAACGGGCAGCGGCGCGTGCACTTGTCGCCCATGATCATGAAGGTCGCGGTGCCCTTGCCGAAGCATTCGCCGATGTTGGGGCAGCTCGCTTCCTCACATACCGTCACCAGGTTGTTGGCGCGCAGGATGTCCTTGATCTCGTAGAAGCGCGAGCTGCCGGTGGCCGCCTTGACGCGGATCCACTCAGGCTTCTTGAGCTTCTCGGCCGGCACGATCTTGATAGGGATGCGGGCGGTCTTGTCGGCCGACTTCTGCTTGCGGGTCGGGTCGTACTGCTCCGCCTGGGGTTGCGGGGCTTCGCTGGAAGTGGCGATCAGGGCGTCGCTCATAGTGTTCTCCGCACGCGCGGTGCGTGCATATTCGGCTGGATGACTAAGTGGCCAGGGCCGCGGCGGTGTTCCGGTCGGCTGCCAGGGCGCGCTCATGCGCCGCTGCCAGCACTTCGCACAACGCCGCCGCAAGGCGCCGCGCGATATCGGCTTGTTGTGCCGCGGTCACGGGCAGGCGGGACGCGCCAGCCGCATCGGCCACCGGGAAGGTGGCGCCCGCCGTTGCCATGTCGACCGTTTCCAGGCCGGCATAGCCGCAGGGGTTGATGCGCAGGAAGGGCGCGAGGTCCATCTGCACGTTGAGGCTGACGCCGTGATAGCTGCAGCCGTTGCGGATCTTGAGGCCGAGCGCGGCGATCTTGGCGCCCTGGTGCGGACCTTCGCAAAGGTAGATACCAGGCGCGCCGGGCTTGCGTTCGGCTGCGAGATTATACGCCGCGAGCGTGTCCAGCACGGCTTGCTCGATCGCATGGACGAGCTCGCGAACCATGAGGCGGCGCCGGCGCAGATCGAGCAGAAGATAGGCTACGACCTGTCCCGGACCGTGGTAAGTGACTTGTCCTCCACGATCGATCCGCACCACGGGGATCGCCTCGTCCGGGGCCAGCAGGTGCGCGGGATCTCCCGCCTGGCCGAGGGTGTAGACCGGAGGATGCTCGACCAGCCAGATCTGGTCGGGGGTATCGGCGGTGCGTGCGGCGGTAAAGGCACGCATCGCGTCGAAACAGGGCTCGTACTCTTGCCGGCCCTGCTCAATGACTTGTATCGATTGCATCCCGGCAGTTTAACGAAAAGGGGCGGATCTCACAGGATGCCGCCCCTCTCTTGCTCTGTCCGTCTCGTGCTCTTTCACTCCGCGATGGTCCTGCCAGGGTCAGGGTCATCGCGCGAATGCACCAGCCGCAGATGGCCGCGCACGCGGCCGTCTTCGTCAGGAGGCCGTGATCTGGTCCTGGTTAGGCGTCCATTCGGTACCTCGAACCAAACGCCGCGCCATGCGTGCCACCAGGTGCGACAGGTTGACGGCCGGCCGGCGGGCCTCGGCGATCAGGGCCAGGCGTACCGGCTCGGCGGCGCGCGGATCCACGCTGACCGTGATTTCGTCGCCGCTGGCGAGCAGCAGGCTACCGCCGCAACGCAGCCAGTAATCTTCCGAATCGCCTTCGCGGGTCAGCCAGACATCGGTCCCCGTGGCCTCATCCACGCGCAGGCGCTGTTCGGCGTGGATGGAAAGCGAGGTAACTTCGCCCGGGCTCAGGGTGAACAGGGTCGTTGTGAGCAATGTTTTCATGTTGGGCATCCTTCACTGACATCGTCGACACCCTCGCCCGCTTGCCCGGAATGGGCAGCCACCAGTCGCGCCAGCCCTTGTCAGGCTATGCTTTGTACTTGACTGGCACCGGTGCGGGCAGCGCGCCGATGCATTGCATTCTAGTGATTGCCGCGGCCCTTCCAAAACGATATATTTTCCTTGTTCTTGTTAGAGAAACTCACATAAGACGAGGTCAGTGATGGCGCTGAAGGGAGCATGGGAGAGAGATTTGCCACGTGGCTGGCATCGCGAGTTGCCGCGCCTGCCGCCGCTGACCGCGCTGCGCGCCTTCGAGGCGGCTGCCCGCCACGAGAGTTTTTCGCGCGCGGCCACCGAGTTGTTCGTCACCCACGGCGCGGTCAGCCACCAGATCCGCGCGCTGGAGGAGGAACTGGGCCAGGCCCTGTTCGAGCGCAATGGCAAGCGTGTCAGCCTGACGCCCGGCGGCCGGGCCTACGCGGGACGCGTGCGCGAAGCCCTGCTGGAAATCGCCGATGCCACGCGCGCGCTGCAGGCCGGCAACCGCGACAAGCGCCTCACCATCAGCACCATGCCCTCCTTCGCCGCGCGCTGGCTCACGCCGCGCATCGGCAGCTTTATCGAACAGCATCCCGAGCTTGACGTGGAGTTGCTGTCGTCCAACACCCTGGTGGATTTCGCGCGCGAGGAAGTCGATATCGCGCTGCGCATGGGCAGCGGCGACTATCCCGGCCTGTATGTGGAGAAGCTGCTGGACGACGTGTTCTTCCCGGTCTGCAGCCCGGCCTTCAACGGCGGCAAGCTGCCGGCACGGCCGCAGGACATGAAAGGCATGTCGCTGCTGCGCGGCGAGGGCGACCCCTGGAAACCGTGGTTCGAAGCCGCCGGACTGGACTGGCCGGAGCCGCGCAAGGGCCTGCTGCTGGAAGACTCCTCGCTGCTGCTGCAGGCGGCGGCAGCCGGCCAGGGCATTGCGCTGATCCGTTCCTCGCTGGCCTATAACGACCTGCTGTCCGGGCGCGWGGTCCGGCTCTTCGACGTCAGCATTACCTGCCCATGGCTGCTTTACTTCGTCTGCTCGACCAGCATGCTGGAGGCGCCCAAGGTAAAAGCCTTCCGCGCCTGGCTGCTGCCGGAGATGGAAGCGTTCCGCGGCATCCTGGCCCAGTGGGAGGGTTAGTCGTCTTCTTTGGCAGCCGGGGTGGCCGGGGGGTTGGACTCGCCCGCCGCTGGCCCGGGGGCCTTCGGGGCGGCAGCCGGCGCCGGTGCCGAGTGCGCCCTGCCAGCGCGCGGGTGCGCCTTGTCGTAAACCTTGGCCAGGTGCTGGAAATCCAGCGCGGTATAGATCTGGGTGGTGGCCACGCTGGCATGGCCAAGCATTTCCTGCACCGCGCGCAGGTCGCCGGAGGATTGCAGCACATGGGTGGCAAAGGAATGCCGCAACATGTGCGGATGCACGTCCGCGGGCACGCCTGCCCGGATCGCCTGCTGCTTGATGCGCAGTTGCACGGTGCGCACCGGCAGGCRCCTTCCCCGCACGCTGAGGAACAGCGCATGCGCGTCCTCCGGCGCCGCGCCGGTGCGCGACATCTCCGCGCGCACCGCCAGCCACGCGCGCAGGGCTTCCATCGCCTTGCTGCCGACGGGAACGGTGCGGCGGCGCGAGCCCTTGCCGATCACCGTGACTTCGGCGCCGTCCATATCGATCCAGCCGGCGGAGCGGTATTCCCCGTCCTCGGTGTAGCGATGGTCCAGTTGCACCAGTTCCGACACGCGCAGGCCGCTGGAATAGAACAGCTCGTAGACGGCCTGGTCGCGCCGGCCCTCGTTGTGCTCGCCCGCGCTGTGCGAGACCAGCGCCACCGCATGCTCCACCGACAAGGCCTTGGGCAGCCGGTGCCCGGACTTGGGCGCGCGCACGCCGTCGACCGGATTGGCCTCCACCCCAAGGCCATGGCGCGCGGCCCACAGGTAGAAACCGCGCCAGGCCGACAGCGTGCGGGCGATACTGGTGCCGGCCAGGCCGCCGCCATGCAGGCGCGCGGCAAAGCCGCGGATATGGTGGGTCTGCAGCGATAACAGCGCGCAGCCCGGTGCATGGCGCTCGGCATGCGCCTGCAGGACCGACAGGTCGCGGGCGTAGTTGGTCAGGGTGTGGGCAGCCAGCTTGCGGCTGCTGGACAGCCATTCCAGGTAGCGCAGGACCACCGGGGCGGGCACTGGCTTGCCGAGGGGTTCCGCCGGGGCGTCCTGGCGTGACCTGGACCTGGCGGCATCCGATGGCGTCTTGCCTGCGGCGGCCTTCCCGGCCGCCGGCGCCGCTGCCTTGCGCGGCCGCGCGGCCGCGCCACCTGATCTGGGCGGACGGGATGCCGTCATTGCCCGGCCACGGCGATGGGATTGCGGTGCATCGCCCGGTTTAGTCACGCAGCCGGTTCAGCGCGGCGCCGGCCACTTCGCCGATCTGCGCCAGGTAGGCAGTGCCCATGCCCTCGTGGAAGCGCCGCGGCTCGGGCGAACCCAGCACCAGCAGCCCGAAGGCCGCGCCAAGCGTGCCGGCTTCACGCGCGGGCACGCGCAGCGTCACCATGGCCAGCGAGGCGATATCGTCGCGCTCCAGCCAGGCCGCCGCCTCGAAGCCGCTGTTGGCGCCGCAATACGGCGCGCGCAGGCCTTCGGCGAACAGGCGGACGTCATCGCTCGCGCCCTGGGTCACTTCCATATGCGCGTAGCTCTC
The DNA here is from genome assembly GCF_056396665.1 of Cupriavidus sp. 05T313. Classification (NCBI taxonomy): domain Bacteria; kingdom Pseudomonadati; phylum Pseudomonadota; class Betaproteobacteria; order Burkholderiales; family Burkholderiaceae; genus Cupriavidus; species Cupriavidus sp. 05T313. The sequence goes on from NZ_JBFTLX010000004.1 coordinate 18,695, forward strand.
GGCCACGTTCCAGAGCTTGAGGGCCACACCCGGTACTTCGAACACCTGCTGCAGGCCGTCCTGCACCGCATAGGGCAGCGCGTGCGAGTCCACTTCTGCCAGCAGGCGCAGTTGCCAGGCGTGCATGCGCTGCTGGGTGCGGTCGTTGTCGTGGCCGTGACGGACGAGGTCCGCGAGCTTCAGTTCCAGGCCTTTGTTCTTCTCACGCAGGATTTCCATCTGGCGCTCTTGCAGCGAGACTGCGCGGTGGCTGTGCGGGCTGGTGAGTTGCACCGTGGCCAGCAGCTCGGCGTGATCTTCGAAGAACTGGGGGTTGGTTTGCAGGTAGGAGGCAACTTCTTGGGGGTTCATTGGCTTCAACCGGGATGTTTGGGGGGCAGTGTAGCAAATGGTTAGGGGGTGGATTTGGGGAGGGGGGGGTGTTGGCCTTTTTGGGGTGAGGGCTTGGGCTTGCTGGCTCCTTTGCGGTTTCTTTTTGCGGCGTTGGTTATTTAACCCAAAGGAATACGACATCCCCCTGCGGGGGACGCCGGTCACTCTTCTTTGCCTCGGCAAAGAAGACTAACGAGAAGAAAGCCGACCCTGCCGGGGGCAGAGCAATCGCGGGTGCGCAGGGTGCTGGTTTCGTCGTATGGGCAGCGGTTCTGCTGGTATCTGCCGTTACCGGCTTGCAGGGCAGCGCAATGGCCTGACCCATGGGTTTCGTGGTGCGGCCCCTGATCGCTTTGCTCGGTGCCTCTTCCCACATCTGCCGTTCGCGGCGCGAAGGACCGCGATCCTGCCTGCATTGGTGGTTTCGTGGTTTTGTCTCTAGCGGTGGCCGCCCAGCCATTTGATGCCCTGCCTACCGGCGCGAGCGGCACCTTGCTACCAACGCCCTTGGTTTCGTGGTGGGCACCATGGCCCGGTTCGCGAGGGTCACGCTCGAACATCACCGCGCCTGCTCTCCGAGACAAAACCACGAAACCAGCCACACTCGAAACGGCGCAGCCACTCGCGCCGCGAACGGYAGATGTGGGAATGGTCACCGCATACGAGGTCAGGGGCCCCACCACGAAACCCATGGGGCAGGCCAATGCGATGTCCTGCAAGCCGGTTGGACACGCTAGGCAACACTCAGGGCCGTACGACGCAATCACCGAGGCCTACAAGCCCGATTGCTCTGCCCCCGGCAGGGTCGGCTTTCTTCTCGTTAGTCTTCTTTGCCGAGGCAAAGAAGAGTGACCGGCGTCCCCCGCAGGGGGATGTCGTACGCACTTGGGTGCAAGAGCCAACACCGCAAAAAGAAACCGCGAAGGAGCCAGCAAGCCCCCCCCAAAAAAAGCCGCCTTACGCCCCCAACTTCTTCTTCAACAACTCATTAACCTGCGCCGGATTCCCCTTCCCCTTGGTAGCCTTCATAGCCTGCCCCACCAGCGCATTAAACGCCTTCTCCTTGCCAGCCCGGAACTCGTCGACAGACTTCGCATTGGCCGCCAGCACATCATCGATGATCTTTTCCAACTCACCTGAGTCGGACATCTGCTTCAGCCCCTTGGCCGCGATGATGGCGTCGGCGTCACCGCCCTCGTCCCCCGCCCACATGGCCGGGAAGACATCCTTCTTGGCAGTGTTGTTCGACACCGTGCCATCGGCAATGCGCACCAGCAGCCTGGCCAACTGCGCCGGCTTGACCGGGGCCGCTTCCAGCGCAATGCCTTCGCGGTTGAGCAGCGACGACACATCGCCCATCAGCCAGTTGGCAGCGGGCTTGGCATTGGCCGCACCGGCTTCGGCGACCACGGCCTCGAAGTAGCTAGCCAGTGCCTTGGACGCGGTCAGCACGCTGGCGTCATAGGCGGACAAGCCATATTGCGACACCAGGCGCGCCTGCATGGCCACCGGCAGTTCTGGCAGCGCGGCCTTCACCCGCTCGATCCAGGCCGCGTCGATCTCCAGCGGCAGCAGGTCGGGGTCGGGGAAGTAGCGGTAATCGTGCGCATCTTCCTTGGTGCGCATCGCGCGCGTCTCGCCGGTGTCCGGATCGAACAGCACGGTGGCCTGCTGGATGGCGCGGCCGTCCTCGATCTCGGCGATCTGCCACTGGACTTCGTAGTCGATGGCCTGCTGCAGGAAGCGGAACGARTTCAGGTTCTTGATCTCGCGGCGCGTGCCCAGCGTGGGGCTGCCGTAGGGGCGCACCGACACGTTGGCGTCGCAGCGGAAGCTGCCTTCCTGCATATTGCCGTCGCAGATGCCCAGCCACATCACCAGCGCGTGCAGGGCCTTGGCGTAGGCCACGGCCTCGGCCGAGCTGCGCATGTCGGGCTCGGTAACGATCTCCAGCAGCGGCGTGCCGGCGCGGTTCAGGTCGATGCCGGTCATGCCGGCGAAATCCTCGTGCAGCGACTTGCCGGCGTCTTCCTCGAGGTGGGCGCGCGTGAGCTGCACGGTCTTCTCGTAGGTCTCGCCCTTCTTGCCTTCGACCTGGATGCTGATGCTGCCGCCCTGCACCACCGGGATCTCGTACTGGCTGATCTGGTAGCCCTTGGGCAGGTCGGGGTAGAAGTAGTTCTTGCGCGCGAAGATGCTGCGCGGCGCGATGGTGGCGCCGATCGCCAGCCCGAACTCGATGGCGCGCTCGACCGCGCCGCGGTTGAGCACCGGCAACACGCCGGGCAGCGCCAGGTCGACCGGCGAGGCCTGCGTGTTCGGCGCCGCGCCGAAGGCGGTGGAGGTACCGGAAAAAATCTTGGAGGCCGTCGACAACTGCGTGTGCGTCTCGAGGCCGATCACCACTTCCCATTGCATGGCGGTATTCCTGTTCGTGTGCTGTATGTGTTGCTACGTGTTTGCTACGTCTGCTACGTGTTCATCGGCATCGCGCGCGCATTTCGCATCCGACCGCGGCGCCATGCCGGTATTCATCTCACGGATTCGGGCTGGCCAGCCACGAATCCAGTTGCGCCAGCGCCGCGCCGCGCGCGACCGGGTCGCCGCCCTCGGTCACGCCCAGGCCGGGACGCGCGCCGTTGGGCACATCGCGCCGCACCCGCAGTTCGCTGGTGCCGTCAAAGCCGTGATACGCGCCAGGGTAGATCTCCAGCCGGAAGCGCGCATCGGGCTGGCGCGCCGTGACCGCCTCGCGCAACATGGCGCAGCGGGTGGCGGGGGTCCAGTCGTCGGCGCCGCCGGTCATCAGCAGCAAGGGCGTGCGCAGGCGRTATTCATGCCGTTGCACGGCGCGCTTGCAGCCAGGATAAAAGGCCACGGCGCGCTCGATTGCCGGCGCGCCCGCCGGCCAGTCGCGGCTGGCGTCGATGGTGCTGAGCACCGCCTGCGCGCCGTTGGACCAGCCCAGCAGCACAATGCGCGCCGTGTCGATGCCGGGCTGCCGCGCGAGCCAGCGCAGCGCCGCCAGGACATCGCCGCGCCGCGTTTCGTCGTCGATGTCGCGCCCGGCCAGCGCTTCGGTGCAGATGCCCTGCGGCTTGCCGCGCGGACCGAAGCTGTCGGGCAGCAACACGGCGTAGCCGCGCGCGGAGAGCCATTGCACGTATTCCCGGTAGCGCTCCTGCAGCGCCGCGGCATCCGCGCCGCCGTTCTGGTAGAGCCCGGCGCAGCCATGCAACGCAATGACCACCGGCAATGCCTGCGCCGACGCCAGCGCGCCGCGCTGCGGCAAGAACCAGTGGGCGCTGAGCGCATTGCCCTTGTCGGCATCGGGAAAATGCACCGTCCGCGCCGGCGGCATGGCGTGCATGCCGGCCTCCGGCACGAAGGCATGCGCGAGCGCGCCGTGGCTTGCCAGCACCAGGGCGCACGCGCCAAGGCAAAAATCCCGCAGGCGGGCGGCGAGTCCGGACAGGGCGCTGAGCGGGTGCATCGGATTCATCGGGTCTGTGCACAGCCGCCAGTGCCGGGTTCGAACATCACCGGCCAGGCTTCCTCGTAGATGCCCGGCGAGCACCGTGCCTCGCAATTGGCGTGGGCCAGCGTGACCCGGCGCGGATCCTGCCAGACCATCAGCTTGCAGGCGCTGCCGTCGTTGGCGCGCAACTCGATATGCGGCTTCTTCTGCGTCTGGCGGAATTCGGCCAGGTTGAAGCTGCACGAACCGCGCTTGCCCACCCACAGCTTCCACGACAACTGCTGCACGCTGTTGTCCGCCACGCGCAGCTGGGCATCCTCGCGGAAGCCGTCTTCCTCGGTGCGGCGGCAATCGCCGGCAAGGTCGATGTCGCGGCTGGCGATCGGGGTGGGCCCGCCGCCGAAGCGCGGCAGCGGGATGCAGGCCGCCAGTGCGGCGGCCAGCCCGATGCCGAGTGCGAGCCGGACCAGCCAGCGCCGCGCGATCATGCCTTGGCAGGCCGGCGCAGGTGCCAGTCCGTTGCCTGCTGGAAAGCGTGCGCCGTCTGCAGCAGTTCGGCTTCGCCGAAGTAGTTGCCGATCAGTTGCAGGCCAACCGGCATGCCGCCCTCGCCCAGCCCGCAGGGCACGCTCATGCCGGGCAGGCCGGCCAGGCTGGTCGACAGCGTGAAGATGTCGGCCAGGTACATCTGCACCGGGTCGGCGCTCTTCTCGCCCAGCTTCCAGGCTACCGTGGGCGCCACCGGACCCATGATCACGTCGCACTGGGTAAAGGCGCGCTGGAAATCGTCGGCGATGATGCGGCGGATCTTCTGCGCCTGCAGGTAGTAGGCGTCGTAGTAGCCATGCGACAGCACATAGGCGCCCACCATGATGCGGCGCTTGACCTCGGGGCCGAAGCCTTCGGCGCGGGTCTTCTTGTACATGTCCATCAGGTCGCGGTACTCGGCGGCGCGATGGCCGTAGCGCACGCCGTCGAAACGCGACAGGTTGGACGAGGCCTCGGCCGGCGCGATCACGTAGTACACGGGGATCGACAGCTCGGTCTTGGGCAGCGACACCTCGACCAGCGTGGCGCCCAGCTTCTCGTACTCGGCGAGCGCGGCGCGCACGGCCTGTTCCACGTCTGCCGACAGCCCCTTGCCGAAATACTCGGTGGGCAGGCCGATGCGCAGCCCGGACAGTGGCCTCTCAACGCTGGCGCCGGTGCGCGGCTTGCCCAGCAGGCGCGTGTAGTCCTCGTCGACACCACCCTGGGCGGGCGCGAGGCTGGTCGAGTCGCGCTCGTCGAAGCCGGCCATGGCGCCCAGCAGCATGGCGCAGTCCTCGGCGGTATGTGCCATCGGGCCGCCCTGGTCGAGCGAGGAGGCGAAAGCGATCATGCCGTAGCGCGACACGCGGCCATAGGTGGGCTTGATGCCGGTAATACCCGAGAACGAGGCCGGCTGGCGGATCGAGCCGCCGGTGTCGGTGCCGGTGGCGGCGGGCGCGAGCCCGGCTGCCACGGCGGCGGCCGAGCCGCCCGAGGAGCCGCCCGGCACGCGGCTGGCATCCCAGGGGTTCTTCACCGGGCCGAAGTGCGAGTTCTCGTTGGACGAGCCCATCGCGAACTCGTCCATATTGGTCTTGCCCAGCGTGACCATGCCGGCGGCGGCCAGGCGCTCGACCACGGAGGCGTCGAACGGGCTTTCATAGTCGGCGAGCATGCGCGAGCCCGCTGTTGCGCGCCAGCCACGCGTGACGAACACGTCCTTGTGGGCGATCGGCACGCCGGTCAGCAGGCCGGCTTCGCCGCGCGCGCGGCGCTCGTCGGCGGCGCGGGCCTGCGCCAGCGTGAGTTCGGGGTTGACGTCGACAAAGGCGTTGAGCGCGCTGGCCTGCTCGATGCGGGCCAGGTAATCGCGCGCCAGTTCTTCGGCGGAGACGGTGCGTGCCGCCAGCGCGTCGGAGAGCTCGCGCAGGGAGGTCACGGTAGATGCGGAAAAGGACATGTCGGTCGGTTTGGCTTGGCAGGTGATGGCTGCCGGCGCCGCCTGGCGGCGGCGCGGCGCAGCCGCTGGTTCGAGGGCCGGTGTTCGATGACCTTTATTCGATGACCTTGGGCACCAGGTAGAGGCCGCCTTCGGTGGCCGGCGCGGGACGCTGGTAGTCCTCGCGGCGGTTGGGCTCGGTCACGGCGTCGTCGCGCAACCGCTGCGACATCTCGCGCACCGMGGACAGCGGGTGGGCCAGCGGCACGATGCCGGTGGTATCGACCGCCTGCATCTGTTCGACCAGGGAGAAGAATTGATTGAGCTGCACAAGCGTCTGCCCGGCCTCGGCATCGTTGATTTCGATGCGGGCAAGGTGGGCGATGCGCTTGACGTCGGATAGGTCGAGAGCCATGGCTTGGGGTCGGTGCGAAAGGCGATGCGGGCGCGGCCGGGGCGGGCCGGCGAGTGCTGCCGGGAGCGCCCGGGAATCGTCAAAGTTACAGGTTTTTTCGGGGTAGAAGCCCCCGAAACAGGGGGAATTATAAGGTATCATTGCGCGTTGCCATCCTTTGGCAGCGCCTTCGTCACATTGGTGCACATTGGTGCAAAACCGCGTGCCGCGGAGCTTTGTGGGTCACCCTACGGTCCCCCGGACCCACGGATCGCAGCATTGGCCACATCGCCAGGCCACCAGCCGGCGGTGCGATGCCGAAGGCAGGCAAGGGATACAGACAGGTTCCTCCGATTAGACCGCCCCCGCCAGCAATTAAATTGTAATTGCGGTGCCGTTCCACCGAACTTTCGCGCGTGGTCTAATCAAAGGTACCCGTACAGGTCGTTTCCGCCACCCGGCGAGACGGCCTTGGTTGGCGGCCCCGGCCCTGACAGCACGCCCCCTGTGGCAGGCTGGCAACGGCGCCGGCCCCACCGAACGACCGGGGGCCTTAATACTACCCGTCGCTATGAATATCGTGGCTGGCCCCGCAGCGGCGCCGGCCACTTCGCATACTCGCGAACCACCAGAAAACAGGATTCCTGATGTTCGGATTTCTCCGCAGCTACTTTTCGAACGATCTCGCGATCGACCTCGGCACCGCCAACACCCTGATCTATATGCGCGACAAGGGCATCGTCCTTGACGAGCCGTCCGTCGTCGCGATTCGCCAGGAAGGCGGGCCCAACGCCAAGAAAACCATCCAGGCGGTCGGCAAGGAAGCCAAGCAGATGCTGGGCAAGGTGCCGGGCAACATCGAGGCCATCCGCCCGATGAAAGACGGCGTGATCGCCGACTTCACCGTCACCGAGCAGATGCTCAAGCAGTTCATCAAGATGGTGCACGACACCAAGCTGCTGCGTCCCTCGCCGCGCATCATCATCTGCGTGCCGTGCGGCTCGACCCAGGTCGAGCGCCGCGCCATCCGCGAATCGGCGCTGGGCGCCGGCGCCAGCCAGGTGTACCTGATCGAGGAGCCGATGTCGGCCGCGATCGGCGCCGGCCTGCCCGTGTCGGAGCCGTCCGGCTCGATGGTGGTGGATATCGGCGGCGGCACCACCGAGGTGGGCATCATCTCGCTGGGCGGCATGGTCTACAAGGGTTCGGTGCGCGTGGGCGGCGACAAGTTCGACGAAGCCATCGTCAACTACATCCGCCGCAACTACGGCATGCTGATCGGCGAGCAGACCGCCGAAGCCATCAAGAAGGCCATCGGTTCGGCCTTCCCCGGCTCCGAAGTCCGCGAAATGGAAGTCAAGGGCCGCAACCTGTCCGAAGGCATCCCGCGCGCCTTCACGGTGTCCTCCAACGAGATCCTGGAAGCCCTGACCGATCCGCTCAACCAGATCGTGTCGGCAGTCAAGATCGCGCTCGAACAGACCCCGCCGGAACTCGGCGCCGACATCGCCGAGCGCGGCATGATGCTGACCGGCGGCGGCGCGCTGCTGCGCGACCTGGATCGCCTGCTGGCCGAGGAAACCGGCCTGCCGGTGCTGGTTGCCGAAGACCCGCTGACCTGCGTGGTGCGCGGCTCCGGCATGGCGCTCGAACGCATGGACAAGCTGGGCAGCATCTTCTCTTACGAATAAAGAATCAGCAGAGGAATCGCTCGTGGCGCGACGCGGCCTGCCGGACTACCTGGTCGGGGCCGCGCCGTGCCGCGCCACCCTCCCGACCCGGCCCGAGCCCGTGCAACACACCGCGCCGCGACGCCCCAGCCACGCTGGCTGGCGCGCCGCGGCGCTGTCGTGCCTACGGGACCGGGAGACCTTTCTGCCAGCGCACGGGTAAATGGATTACACTCCGCCGCCGCTCTTCAAGCAGGGCACTTCCGCCGTCGCGCGCCTCGTCTTCTATGTGACGATCGCGCTGGCGCTGCTCATCGTCGATGCGCGCTTTGACGCCCTGCGCGTGGTGCGCCAGGTTGCCGCCACCGTGCTGATGCCGGTCGAGCGCACCGTGCTGGTGCCGCGCGATGCACTGCGCGCCACCTTCGACTACGCCCAGTCAGCGGCCGCCCTGGCCAGCGAGAACCGCGAACTCAGGCGCCGCATGGTGGCCGAGGCCGAGGGCTCGGTGCGCCAGTCCCAGCTCGAAGCCGAGAACAATCAGTTGCGCAAGCTGCTCGGCCTGGTGCAGCAGTCGGCCACGCCGGTGACGTCGGCCGAGATCCTGTACGACGCCCGCGACCCCTACAGCCAGCGCATCGTGATCGACCGCGGCAGCCAGCACGGCCTGCGCGCGGGCTATCCGGTGATCGACGAACGCGGCGTGATCGGCCAGGTGACGCGCGTGTCGCCGTTCCAGTCCGAAGTCACGCTCCTGACCGACAAGGAACAGGCCATTCCGGTGCAGGTCGTGCGCAACGGCCTGCGCAGCGTAGCCTTCGGCGGCGCCCGCGCCGGCCTGCTGGACCTGCGCTTCATGGCCGCCTCGGCCGACCTGCAGCAGGGCGACCTGCTGGTCACCTCGGGCCTGGACGGCACCTACCCGCCCGGCCTGCCGGTTGCCCGGATCGTGCAGATCGAGCGCAAGGCGGATACCGCCTTCTCGCGTGTGTACTGCGAGCCGGTGGCCGGGGTGCGCTCGCACCGCCAGCTGCTGGTGATCCGCTACGAAGCCCAGCTGCCGCCGCGCGAATCCATCGACGGCCCGCGCGACGCCAAGGAAGCCAGGATCGTCAGGGCCGACCGGCCGGGCGTGAAGGACGCCGAACGCGCCGACGCCAAGCCGGCGGCGAAGCCCGCCGCAAAGCCAGCCGACAAACCTGCCGACAAGGCGGCGGAAAAACCCGCGGACAAGCCCGCCGCCGCCAAGGAGGTCAAGCGTTGACCAATCCCCAATACCTGCTGCGCCCGGTCAACCCCGCGTTTATCGCGCTGAGTTTCGTACTGGCCTTCCTGTTCAACCTGATGCCCTGGGGCACCACGCTGTGGGTGCCCGACATGGTGGCGCTGGTGCTGGTGTTCTGGAACATCCACCAGCCGCGCAAGGTCGGCATGGGCGTGGCGTTCGCGCTCGGCCTGCTGATGGATGTGCACGATGCGCGCCTGCTGGGCGAGCACGCCATGGCCTACTCGCTGCTGGCGTACTTCGCCATCACCATCCATCGGCGCGTGCTGTGGTTCACCGTCTATACCCAGGCGCTGCACGTGCTGCCGCTGCTGTTCGTCGCCCACGCGGTGCCGGTGGTGATCCGCCTGGCCATGGGCGCGCCGCTGCCCGGCTGGCAGCTGCTGCTGGCGCCGGGCATCGAGGCGCTGCTGTGGCCGCTGGCCACCGGCATGCTGCTGGCGCCGCAGCGCCGCAGCGCGGACGTGGACGAAACCCGGCCGATCTGACGCTTTACCCCAACCGATGTCCCGCCGCGGCCCCCTGGGGTGCGCGGCAAACCGCAAGGCTGACGCAGTACCATGACCGAAATACGCAATGTCGAACAGGAGCTCGGCCGCTTCCGCATCCGCGTAGCGGCGGCGGGCCTGTTTGCCGTGATCTGCTTCGGCCTGCTGTTCACGCGCTTTCTCTGGCTGCAGTGGTACAAGCATGACCAGTACTCGGCCAAGGCCGAGGACAACCGCATCTCGGTGGCGCCGATCGAGCCCAACCGCGGCATCATCATGGACCGCAACGGCGTGGTGCTGGCGCGCAACTATTCCGCCTACACGCTGGAAATCACGCCGTCCAAGCTGTCCGACACGCTCGACAACACCATCGAGGAACTAGCCCAGCTGATCGACATCCAGCCGCGCGACCGCCGCCGCTTCAAGCGGCTGATGGAAGAATCCCGCAGCTTCGAGAGCCTGCCGATCCGCAGCCAGCTCACCGACGAGGAAGTGGCGCGTTTCTCCGCGCAGCGCTTCCGCTTTCCCGGCGTGGACGTGCGCGCGCGGCTGTTCCGCCAGTACCCGATGGGCGAGTCCGCCTCGCACGTGATCGGCTACCTCGGCCGCATCTCGCAGCGCGACCAGGAACGCATCGAGGCCATGGACGAGGCCAACAGCGCCGAAGGCGCCAAGTACGATCCGCGCAAGGACGCCGACAACTACAAGGGCTCCAACTACATCGGCAAGATCGGCATCGAGCAGAGCTACGAGACCGAACTGCACGGCCTGACCGGCTTCGAGGAAGTGGAAGTGAGCGCGGGCGGACGCCCCATCCGCACGCTGTCCACCTCCCCCGCCACGCCCGGCAACAACCTGATCCTGTCGCTCGACATCCGCCTGCAGCAGCTGGCCGAGGCGCTCTTTGGCGACAAGCGCGGCGCGCTGGTGGCGATCGAGCCGGCCACCGGCGACATCCTGGCCTTTGTTTCCAAGCCGACCTACGACCCCAACCTGTTCGTCGAAGGGATCGACACCAATACCTGGAACGAACTCAACGGCTCGCCCGACAAGCCGCTGCTGAACCGTCCGCTGCGCGGCACCTACCCGCCCGGCTCGACCTACAAGCCGTTCATGGCGCTGGCGGCGCTCACCACCGGCAAGCGCACCGCAGCCTGGGGCATGCACGATCCGGGCTCATTCACGCTGGGCAACCATACCTTCCGCGACGACAAGCCGGGCGGCCACGGCTGGGTGGACATGAACGCCTCCATCGTGCAGTCGTGCGATACCTATTACTACATGCTGGCGCGCGACATGGGCGTCAACGCCATTCATGACTTCATGAAGCCGCTGGGCTTCGGCCAGATCACCGGCATCGACATCGAAGGCGAGAGCCGCGGCATCCTGCCGTCGACCGAATGGAAGCAGCGCGCCTACCGCAAGCCCGAGCAGCGGAAGTGGTATGACGGCGAAACCATCTCCCTTGGCATCGGACAGGGCTACAACAGCTTCACCATCCTGCAGCTGGCCAACGCCACCGCCATCCTGGTCAACAACGGCTCCGCGATGAAGCCCCACCTGGTCAAGGCGGTGGAGGATTCCGTAACCCGCGACCGCGAGCTCACGGTGCCCAAGGAAAGCTACCGGCTGCCGTTCAAGCAGGCCGATATCGACGTGATCAAGCGCGCCATGGTCGGCGTGACGCACTCGGGCACGGCTGCGCGCGCCTTTGCCGGCGCAGCCTACGAGTCGGCCGGCAAGACCGGTACCGCCCAGACCTTCACCATGGGCAAGAACGAGAAGTACAACCACCACGCGCTGGACGAGCGCAAGCGCGACCATGCGCTCTATACGGCATTCGCCCCGGCGGACAACCCGAAGATCGCGCTGGCGATGATCGTGGAAAACGCCGGCTTCGGCGGCGCCGTGGCCGCGCCGATCGCGCGCAAGGTGATGGATTACTACCTGCTCGGCAAGTGGCCGGCAGAGCTGGAGAACATCGCCCCGCCCGCATCGGAGCGCGCCGGCGGCAAGCCGCCGGTGGATACGCCCAGCGTGTTCACCACCGGCCACACCGCCAGCATCGCCAGCGCCACGGTCATGGGCGCCAGCGAGGCCGCCGCCACCAGCGAAGGCGCCAGCGCGCCGGCCGCGCGCGTCGCAGCCCGTGCCGGTGCTGCCGCCACGGCCGCTTCCGCCGTGCAGGCGCCGGTGATCGACCCCGCCGCCATCGCGCCGGCCTCGGCGGTACAGACGCTGGACGAGCGCATGGCGCAGGCCCTTGGCCACAGCCGCCCGGCTCCGGCCCCCGCCCCTGCCGCGCAGGCCGTGGTGGGGCCGGCCAGTTCCAAACCCCGCGCCAAGCCGGCAACCGCGCCCGCCGCGGCCGGCGGCAACGCCAACGCTACACGCTGAAGGAGACGCGCCATGGATCGCCGCCGCGTCCTATCGTTCATCAAGACGGCCATCACCGGCTTCGACAAGCCGCTGGCGCTGATCGTCTTCCTGCTGTTCGCCACCGGCATCGTGGCGCTCTACTCCGCCGCCATCGACATGCCCGGGCGGGTCGAGGACCAGTTGCGCAACATCCTGCTGTCCTATGTGGTGATGTGGGCCATCGCTTACCTGCCGACCCAGACGCTGATGCGGGTGGCGGTGCCGCTCTACACGGTAGGCGTGGCCCTGCTGGTCGCGGTGGCCATGTTCGGCCTGATCCGCAAGGGTGCGCGCCGCTGGCTCTACGTCGGCATGGTGATCCAGCCCTCCGAGATCATGAAGATCGCCATGCCGCTGATGCTGGCGTGGTACTTCCAGAAACGGGAGGGCTCGGTCAGGTGGTTCGATTTCGTGCTGGCGCTGGTGCTGCTGCTCGTGCCCGTTGGCCTGATCGCCAAGCAGCCCGACCTCGGCACCGGCCTGCTGGTCATGGCCGCCGGCCTCTATGTGATCTATTTCGCCGGCCTGTCGTGGAAGATCATCCTGCCGCTGCTTGCCATCGTGGTGGTGGCCATCACCGCGCTGGTCACCTTCGAGCACGATATGTGCGCCCCCGGCGTGAACTGGCCGATCCTGCACGACTACCAGCAGCACCGCATCTGCACGCTGCTGGATCCCACCACCGACCCGCTCGGCAAGGGTTTCCACACCATCCAATCGATCATCGCCATCGGCTCCGGCGGCGTCTTCGGCAAGGGCTGGCTGAAGGGCACGCAGACGCACCTGGAGTTCATCCCGGAAAAGCACACCGACTTTATCTTCGCGGTCTTCTCGGAGGAATTCGGCCTGGTGGGCAATGCGGTGCTGCTGGTGCTGTACCTGCTGCTGATCTTCCGCGGGCTGTATATCGCGGCCAACGCGCCGACGCTGTTCTCGCGGCTGCTGGCGGGGGCGATCACGCTGATCTTCTTCACCTACGCGTTCGTCAACATGGGGATGGTGAGCGGCATCCTGCCCGTGGTGGGGGTGCCGTTGCCGTTGATGAGCTATGGCGGGACGGCGCTGGTGACGCTGGGCATGGGGATCGGGATACTGATGAGTATCTCGCGTCAGAAGCGGCTGATACAGACGTAGCCTGTCGCGCGATTTGGCCGCTGAAATGACACCGCGCTAGGGTATCCTCTTCCCTTTGGCACGTTCACATCCAAGGGCTCAAATGCGGCGCGTCGTATTCAATCAGAAGGGCGGTGTCGGTAAGTCGACCATCGTTTGCAACCTGGCCGCCATCAGTGCCAGCGAAGGCCTGCGCACCCTGGTCATCGACCTGGATGCGCAAGGCAACTCCAGCCAGTACCTGCTCGGCACGCAGGCCGCGGAAGCCACCCCGACCGTGGCAGACTTCTTCAACACCGCGCTGACGTACAGCTTCAAGCCGGTGGAAGTCACCTCGTTCATCCATGCCACGCCGTTCGAGAACCTCGATGTGATGCCCGCCCATCCCGAGCTCGACGCGCTGCACGGCAAGCTCGAATCCCGCTACAAGATCTACAAGCTGCGCGATGCGCTGATCGAGCTGGAAGCGGTGTACGACGCGATCTACATCGACACGCCGCCGGCTTTGAATTTCTACACCCGCTCCGCGTTGATCGCTGTCGAGCGCTGCCTGATTCCGTTCGACTGCGACGACTTCTCGCGCCGTGCGCTTTATACGCTGCTCGACAATGTGAAGGAGATCCAGCATGACCACAATGCGGATCTCGAAGTCGAGGGTATTGTGATCAACCAGTTCCAGCCGAGGGCCAGCCTGCCGTTGCAACTGGTTGAGGAGCTGGTTGGCGAGGGGTTGCCGGTGCTGAATTCACGGTTGTCGTCGTCCGTGAAGATCCGGGAGTCGCATCAGCATGCGATGCCGATGATTCATCTGGATCCGCGGCATAAGCTGGCGTTGGAGTATTTGGCTTTGCATCGGGAGTTGGTGGGATAGGGGTTTTTTGAGCGGTGTTGGCTCTTGCACCCAAGTGCGTACGACATCCCCCTGCGGGGGACGCCGGTCACTCTTCTTTGCCTCGGCAAAGAAGACTAACGAGAAGAAAGCCGACCCTGCCGGGGGCAGAGCAATAAGGCTCTCGAATATCGGGGGTTTCGTCGTACGGCCCAAAGTGCCGGCGGGCTTCTGCCGGTACCGGCTTGACTGACCACGAACCTGCCAGCATCCGGGATTGACGGTGAGGCCCCCGGTAGCGCACATCACTTGCTTCAAGCCGTCTGTCGCTCGCGGAGTGGCCGGCCACGAAGTTGCAGGCGCACCGGTTCCGTCGTGGGCGCGGTGGCACCGGGTTGATTTGCCCAAGACCTTGACCACCGCGCCCGCCCCACCACGAAACCATTGACGGGCGATGTGTCGTGATGGCCCGCGCCGGTAACGGCAGATTGGCGAATGGCCAAGGATTCTCCTACCGGGGGCCGCACCACGAATCCCGGAAACTTGCAGATTCGTGGCCCTTTAAACCGGTACCGGCAGATGCCCGCAGAACCGCTGGCCATACGACGAAACCAGCACCCTGCGCACTCGCGATTGCTCTGCCCCCGGCAGGGTCGGCTTTCTTCTCGTTAGTCTTCTTTGCCGAAGCAAAGAAGAGTGACCGGCGTCCCCCGCAGGGGGATGTCGTACGCTGTTGGGTGCAAGAGCCAACACCGCTCAAATCAAAGACCAAGCACCGACAAAAAAGCCAATGGTTTGCCCCTACCCCTACCCCTACACCCCCTTCATCAAAAAATCCCGACTAACCCCACCCCCCAACTCATGGATCCTGCGAAGAAAATCACTAAGCCACCCATGAATCCCAACAGAAAAAATATCCTCGATCCGAGTGAATTTAAGCTCGGCATGCAGCTTCCCCGCCCGCCTCTCCGTCTCCACTGACTGCGCATTCCTGACCTGCGCCAGCAACGAAACCACCTCCCGCAAACTCGCCGCCAGCGACCGCGGCATATCCGGATGCACGATCAGCAACTCCGCCACGCGTTCCGGCGTAACCACCGATCGATAAACCTTGCGATACATCTCCAGCCCCGACACCGAACGCAATACGGCAGCCCACTGATAGAAGTCGTCCTGCTGCTGCCCCAGGTCGGTAGCCTGGAACTTGACATCGAGAATGCGGGCCGTGTTATCCGCCCGTTCCAGGAACGTCCCCAGGCGCATGAAGCAATAGGCTTCGTCCTTGAGCATGGTCCCGGCTTCCACGCCGCGCGTAAGGTGAGAGCGGAACTTCACCCACTCGAAGAACTGCRCCGGGTCGTGCCGCAGGATCCCGTCGGCAACCATCTGCTGCACATCGAGCCAGGTGGTGTTGATGGTCTCCCAAAGCGGCGTGGTAAGCGCGCCGCGCACCGCACGGGCGTTTTCGCGGGCGGCGCGCAGGCACGACATGATCGACGCGGGATGGCTCAGGTCCCGCACCATGAAGTCGATCACCTCCCCGTGCGCCACCGCGCCGTGATGCGCGGCAAATACCGGCGTGAGTTCGGTCACATCGAGCATCGCCAGCCAGCCTTGCCGGGCCACGTCGGGCGACTGCGGCAGCATTGAGGCCTGGTAGTTGACGTCGAGCATGCGTGCGGTGTTCTCCGCACGCTCGGTGTAGCGGGCCATCCAGAACAGGTGGTCGGCGGTGCGGCTTAGCATGATGATTCCCCCTTTTCTCGGCAAACCCAGGCTACCGACAAGCAATTGGCTTGCCAGCCGCTGACCGCTGCGGCGTCGCTACACGAGCGGCAACACGCTGACCTCCACTTCGACATCGTGCGCGCCGCCGCCGAAGATGACACCGCGCAGCAGCGAGACATCGCTGTAGTCGCGCCCGAATGCCAGCGTGACGTGGCCGGTGTCGGCCAGCACATCGTTGGTGGGATCGAGGTCGACCCAGCCGGCCAGCGGGCAGTAGACCGACAGCCACGCGTGCGAGGCGTCGGCGCCGATCAGCCTGGGCTGGCCGGGCGGCGGTTCGGTGCGCAAGTAGCCGCTGACATAGCGCGCGGCGAGGCCAAGCGAGCGCAGGCAGCCGATCATCACCTGGGCGAAATCCTGGCACACGCCGCTGCGCAGGCCGAAGGCCTGCAGCGCCGGCGTATCGACCTCGGTGGCGGTGGCGTGGTATTCGAAGTCGGCATGGATGCGGTGCATCAGGTCGATGGCGCCCGCCACCACTGTCGTGCCGGGCGCGAAGCTGGCCAGCGCGTAGGCCTTGAGGTCCGGATGCAGCGCTATGTTGGGCGAGGCGAAGCAGAACTCGCTCTGCGGCATGAAGGGCTGGCCGGCGCGAAAGCGCAGCGCTGCCACGGCGGCTTCCCACGGCATGCTGGCGGCGGGATCGAGCGCCTCCCAGCGCGGCGTCAGGCTGACCGTGCTCTCGCAGGCGAGCTGCATGAAGTCGTGCGGCACGTCGATGGTGAAGTACAGCACGTTGTTGCCGAAGGCATCGGTGTCGGCACGCTGATGCGACGGCGCCGGCTCGATCAGCGTGCTGTGCGAGAGCACCGCCTGCCACGGGCAAGTGACCGGGAACACCACGGCGCGCTGCTGGGCGTTTTCCACCGGCGCGGTGTAGTCGTAGATGGTCTTGTGGTGGACGGTTAGCACGGATGCGGCGCGCGGCGCGGGTGTCGCGGGCGCGACGGCGGCGGCGGCGGTCGTCTCGTTCATCGCCGCGGTCATGGCTGCACCCCGGCCCAGGCACCCGTCCCGGCCATGCCGGCATGGCTGAAGTAGCGCGCACTGATTTCGTCGGACAATTGCACCATCATGCTCGTCAGTTGCCCGCACAATTGCACCAGATTGGTGTATTGCCCGTCGGCATCACGCTCGCATAGCGCCTCCCAGCCAGGCAGCGTCTCCACCGTGGGCAGGAACTGCGGCAGCGGCAAACGCCCGGTGCCTGCCGGACTGGCCGGGGGCGTGACCTGGCCGAGCTTGACGCGCAGCCGCGCCAGCACGCCATAGAGCCCGCGCGGATTGGTGGGCTCGATCACGATCTGGTCGACCAGCGCCGGCACATCGGAGCGGCCGGGATAGAGCGCGCGGAAGGTCAGCGTGCTGTCGAACAGGTGCAGCACCAGGTCGAAGCAGGTCCGGTGCAGCAGCGCGCCGTTGTGCGCGAACACCTGCAGGAAGGTCGACAGCGTGGCCACGCGTTCGATATGGCGGCCGATGAACAGCAGGCGCCAGGCTTCATCCCGGGTCATGCGGTCGCCCTGGGCGCCGCTGATGGCGGCGAGCTGCATGCCCAGGTGATCCAGCGCCGCCAGCACGCGCGGCCGGTCGTAGTAGCCGGCGTCGCTGCCCGCCGCGCCCGGGCTGCCGCCACAAGCGGCCGCCATCGCGTCGCCGAAATCGTTGCGCGCGGCCAGGATGGTGCGCCAGTGATCGTTGGACAGCCGGTTGCGGATCTCGGTGGCGGCATGCACATGACTGGCCAGGTTCTGGCCCACGCTGGTCCAGCCGGCGTCTTCCGCCAGCGCGGATACCAGGCTGCGCTCGAACACGCGCAGCGAGGCCCGCGGCTGCGGGGCGCCGGTCGGCAGCAGGCCGCAGGCCTGCACCAGTTCGCCGATCACGTCGAGCGCGCTGTCGTCGCGGTCGTCGCTGCTCTCGATCGAGCCCAGCACTAGCCGGCACAGGCGCACATTGTTCTCCGCACGCTCGGCATAGCGGCCGGCCCAGAACAGGTTCTCGGCGGCGCGGCTCGATACCGCCAGCGGCTTGGGGGCTGGCCCCAGGCCCGTGCTGCCCATCGGGAACGGCGGCGGCATCGGCACCGGCTGTGCCGGCTGGCTCGACAGCACCCAGGTATCGACGCTGGACCCGCCGAGCTGCATCGAAACCGCCGGCTGCCCTTCTCCCGCGAGCCGGGTAAAGCCGCCCGGCATCACCTGCCAGCCGCCGCGCCCGTCGGCGATGGCGTAGACCCGCAGCATGGCCATGCGCGAGCCGATATGCGGGCCTTCCCAGCGCGGCGCGTGCGACAGCGGCAGATCGGCCTGGATGGTGAACAGATCGGGCACCTGCTCGATGCGCTCGCGCCAGTCGGCCAGCCGCTGCAGGCCGCGCTCCATGCCCAGCCGTGGCCCTTCCCACGGCTGCGCCATGCCGCGCGGATAGGTCGGCATCAGGAAGGCTTCGCTGAATTGCGCGAGCGCTTCCGCGCGCGCGGTGGCCTCGCCGCACCACCAGCTCGGCACGCCGGGCAGCAGCAACGGCTCGCCCAGCAGTTCGCGGGCGATGGCGGGCAGGAAACCGTGGATGGCCGGCGTTTCCAGGAAGCCCGAGCCGGGCGCGTTGGAGACCAGCACATTGCCCGCGCGCATCGCCTGCAGCAAGCCGGGCACGCCAAGCGTGGAGTCCTGCCGCAGCTCGACCGGATCGCAATAGGCATCGTCCAGGCGGCGCAGCACCACGTCGACGCGTTCCAGCCCGGCCAGGGTCTTCAGGTAGACCACGTCGTTGCGCACGGTCAGGTCCTTGCCCTCGACCAGCGTGATGCCGAGGTAGCGGGCCAGGAAGGTGTGCTCGAAATAGGTTTCGTTATAGGGGCCCGGGGTGAGCAGCACGATGTGCTTGCTGACCGCCGCCGCCATGCCGGCAGCGGATTCGGGCGCGGGTGGCTGCGCCGCGGGCTGCTGCGCCAGCGTGGCCACCAGTTGCGTGAACGCGGCGGGCAGGCGCCGCACGCGCAGCTCGCGGAACGCATCGGYGAACAGGCYSGAGATGATCAGCCGGTTYTCCAGCGCGTAGCCCATGCCCGAAGGCGTTTCCGTGCGGTGGGCCATGACGGTCCAGCCGCCCGCCACGGTATGCGCCAGGTCCACCGCGACGATATGCAGGAAATTGCCGCCCGGCGGCTGGTAGCCCTTGAGCGGGCGCAGGTAGCCGGGATGGCCGAAGACCAGGCCGGCCGGCAGCAAGCCCTTGGACAGCAGGGTCTGCGGCCCGTAGATGTCGGCCACCACGGCGTTGGCCAGCTCGGCCCGCTGGATCACGCCGCGCTCGATCCGCTCCCAGTCGTCCTCGGGGACCAGGAAGGGCAGCAGGTCCAGCGCCCAGGCGCGTGCGCCAGCCTTGTCGGCGTTGTCCGCGTACACGTTGTAGGTCACGCCGTTGTCGCGGATCTGGCGCGCCATGGCGGCGGCCTGCTGGTCGAGGCCGTCGATGCCTTCCTCGCCCAGCACCTGGAAGAAGCTCGCCCACGGCGCGCGCAGCCCGTCGCCGCACGCGCCCAGTTCGTCAAGGTGGCCGGGCGGCACCGGCCGCGCGCGGTGCATCACCGCGTCTGCCGCGGGGGTGGATTCATCGAAAGGCAGTGATGGCTGTTGAGGCACGGGGGCGCGGCTTGGGGGCGAGCCGGATCAGCGTTGCCGCAAATCCAGCGTGAACGGAAACTCGAGGCCGCGGCGGGGTTCCTCCACGCGCATCACGCCCGGTGTGTGTCCGAGTGTGAAGAAGCGTGTCAGGCGCCGGCTTTCGGCCTCGTAGGCATTGACCGGGAAGGTCTCGTAGCTGCGCCCGCCCGGATGCGAAACATGATACTGGCATCCGCCGATGCTGCGTCCCATCCAGGTGTCCACCACGTCGAAAGTCAGCGGCGCGTGCGACGCGATGGTGGGATGGAGCGCGGACGGCGGCGCCCAGGCCCGGTACCGCACCCCCGCCACGAACTCGCCCACGCGCCCGGTGGGCTGCAGCGGCACCGCGCGGCCGTTGACCGTAACCACGTGGCGGCTGTCGTTCAGGCCCAGCACGCGCACTTCGATGCGTTCCAGCGAGGAATCCACATAGCGCACGGTGCCGCCGGCGCTGCCCTCCTCGCCCATCACGTGCCACGGCTCCAGCGCGGCGCGCAGCGTCAGCGCCAGCCCGCCCGCCGCCAGTTCGCCCACGCGCGGGAAGCGGAACTCGAAATGCGGGGCGAACCAGGCGTTGTCGAAGGCGAAGCCSGCCTCGCGCATCTCGSCSAGCACGTCSTCGAAATCCATCTGSACGAAGGTGSCCAGCAGGAAGCGGTCGTGCARCTCGGTGCCCCAGCGCGTGAGCCGCGCGCGATACGGCTCGCGCCAGAAGCGTGCCACCAGCGCGCGCAGCAGCAGTTGCTGCACCAGGCTCATGCGCCCGTGCGGCGGCATCTCGAACGCGCGCAGCTCCAGCAGGCCGAGCCGGCCGGTAGGGCCGTCGGGCGAGTAGAGCTTGTCGATGCAGAACTCGCTGCGGTGGGTGTTGCCGGTGACATCGATCAGGATATTGCGCAACGCGCGGTCGACCAGCCACGGCGGCACGTGCGCGCCATTGGCGCCCGCCGCCCCTTGCGTGCCGCTCAGGCGGTCGAGCTGGTGCTGCAGTTCGGCAAAGGCGATCTCGAGTTCGTACAGCTGGTCGTTGCGTGCCTCGTCCACACGCGGCGCCTGGCTGGTGGGGCCGATGAACATGCCCGAGAACAGGTAGGACAGCGAGGGATGGTTGTGCCAGTACGCGATCAGGCTGGACAGCACATCGGGGCGGCGCAGGAAGGGACTGTCGGCCGGCGTGGCGCCGCCCAGCACGAAGTGGTTGCCGCCGCCGGTCCCGGTGTGGCGGCCGTCGAGCATGAACTTCTCGGTGCTGAGGTAGGTTTCGTGGGCGGCCTGGTAGAGAAACTCGGTATGGTCGACCAGTTCGTCCCAGTTGGCCGCGGGATGGATATTGACCTCGATCACGCCGGGATCGGGCGTGACCTGCAGCACCTTCAGGCGCACGTCGCGCGGSGGCGGGTAGCCTTCSAKCACGATCTTCACGCCCAGCCCGGCGGCGGTGGCTTCCACCGCCGCCAGCAGTTCCAGGTAATCCTCCARCACGGTCAGCGGCGGCATGAAAACATAGAGCATGCCGCGCTTGTCGCCAGCAGCCTTGCTCTCGGCCTTGGGGCCCGCGGCGCGGCTGGGGTGGCGCACCTCCACGCAGAGCGCGGTGCGGGTGATCCAGCCCGCGGATTCGCCGCGTCCGGGCACGCGCGCCAGGTCGGCCGCCTGGCCGCCGGGCGTGCCGGCACCGACGGCAATGCCCGCGGCCCTGCCGGCACCGGCAACTGCGCTCCTTGCCATCGCGGAGCCGGGTGCCGGGAAAGCCGCGGTGCTGGCGCGAATCCCGTGACCCTGGCCAGTCTCGGCGCCCGAGCCGGCAAGGCCCGGCAACTGCGTGCGCAGCTGTGCGCCGGTGGGTAGCGGCGAGCGTACCGCGAACGGGTCCTGGTCGAACTGCCAGGGGTAGTCCGCCTCGCTGACCCAGGGCAGGGCATCGAGCGGCAGGCGATAGCCCATCGGCGAATCGCCGGGCAGCAGGTACATGCGGTCGTCGCGGAAGAACCACGGTCCGCTGATCCAGCGCTGGCCGGACAAGGCAGGGCCATCCTCCTCGCCGGTGCGGCGCAGCGGCAGCACGTAGCCGGTCGGCCGCGACAGCCCGCCATCGAACACGCGGCGCAGGCGCATGCGCTCCATCTCGTCGTCCAGCCGCGCGTCCATGGGGTCGACGTTGACCGGCAGCCGGCGCTCGCGCCAGAGGTAATACCAGGTGTCTTCATAGCCGGGCTGCACAAAGTCCGGATTGAGGCCGAGCCGGCCGGCCAGGCTGTCGAGGAAACGCTGCGCGTCGGCCTCCGTGTAGTCGCCCGGCTCGCGCTCGTCGGCGAACAGCGACGGATCCTGCCAGCAAGGCTGGCCATCGGCGCGCCAGCAGATCGACAAGGCCCAGCGCGGCAGTTGCTCGCCGGGGTACCACTTGCCCTGGCCGAAGTGCAGGAAACCACCCTCGCCGTATCGGCCGCGCAGTTTATGCACCAGTTCGGTGGCATAGGCGCGCTTGGTGGGACCGAGCGCGTCCGTGTTCCACTCCGCGCCGTCGCGGTCCCTGACCGCGACAAAGGTAGGCTCGCCACCCATGGTCAGGCGCACGTCCTGCGCGTTGAGCAAGCGATCGACCTCGGCGCCGGTGGCGGCCACGGCCTGCCACTGCTCCTCGGTATAGGGCTTGGTCACCCGCGGCGATTCATAGATGCGGGTGATCGACATCTCGTGGTGAAAGCTCACCTCGCTCTCGTCCACCGCGCCGCTGACCGGCGCCGCGCTGCTGGGCTCGGGCGTGCACGCCACCGGGATATGGCCCTCGCCGGCCAGCAGGCCGGAGGTGGGATCCAGGCCGACCCAGCCCGCGCCGGGCAGGTACACCTCGCACCAGGCGTGCAGGTCGGTGAAGTCCACCTCGGTGCCGCTGGGGCCGTCGATGGATTTCACGTCGGGCGCCAGTTGCAGCAGGTAGCCGGATACGAAGCGCGCCGCCAGACCCAGGTGGCGCAGCGTCTGCACCAGCAGCCAGCCCGAATCGCGGCAGGAGCCCGCGCCGGATTCCAGCGTCTGCTCCGGCGTCTGCACGCCGGGCTCCATGCGGATCAGGTAGCGGATGTCCTCCTGCAGGCGCTGGTTCAGGCCCACCAGGAAATCGATGGTGACCTGCGGCGTGCGCGGGATGCTCTCCACGAAGGCGGCAAAGCGCGGCGTCGGCTCGCCCTTGACCATATAGGGCGCCAGTTCGTGCGCCAGGCCCGCCTCGTAACTGAAGGGGAAACGCTCGGCGTAGGGTTCCAGGAAGAAGTCGAACGGGTTGTAGACTGCCATCTCGACCACCAGGTCGACGGTGATCTTGAACCCGGTCGTGGGCTCGGGAATCACCAGCCGGGCCAGATAGTTGGCGAACGGGTCCTGCTGCCAGTTGATGAAATGCTGCTCGGGCTCGATACGCAGCGAATACGAAAGAATGGGGGTGCGGCAGTGTGGGGCGGGCCGGAGCCGTACCACTTGCGGCGAGAGTTTCACCGGCCGGTCATACCGGTAGTGGGTGACGTGGTTCAGTGCGACGTGCGTTGCCACTCGGGCCTCCCATTGCGCAGGTTTTGTGTTGTGCTTACAAGCAAGAGTTGTACCGCCCCGGGCTCGACGAGGCGCGGCTTCCTCCTTGATTACGCTCTGCTCCGGCCGGCGTCAGCCTGGCCGCGGCTACTCCACCTGATATGGCACCATGGCAATGCGACCGGGGCATTACATGGCACCGGCTCCTTTGGGATTGGCTTTCGCCTTGTCTTTCAGCCCCTGCTCCAGCAGCGAGCGCAGCTTGGCCAGCGCGCCGGGGTCTCCGTGCGAGGCGGAGCGGGCGTACCAGATCTTGGCCTGCTCGATGTCTTTTTCCACCACGCCGGGCTCGCCACGCTCGTAATAGCTGCCGACGATGTATTGCGCGCCGCCGTCGCCGGCGCTGGCGGCGCGGCTGTACCACTGGAATGCCTTGCCGTAGTCGCGCGCCACGCCGCGCCCGGTAAAGTAGTTCGTCGCCAGCTCGACCTGGGCCTGCACATGGCCGCCTTCCGCCGCGCGGCGGTACCACTCGTTGGCGGATTCCAGCGAGCGCGGCACCAGTTCGCCGTGCTCGTACAGCTCGCCAAAAGTGAACTGGGCGTGGGTCATGTCGTTGTCGGCGGCGCGGCGCAGCCAGACCAGCGCCTCCTGMGGGCGCACCGGCGTGCCCTCGCCGCGCAGCATCATCATCGCGTAATTGAACTGGGCCAGCCGGTTGCCCTGCTCGGCCGCCTTGGCAAAGTCGCGCAAGGCCGCATCGAAGGCGCCTGCGTCGTAGGCGGCCACCGCCTGGCGCGTCAGCGCTTGCGCCGGTGCGGGAGGCTGGGGCGCGGCAAGGGCAAGCGGGGCAGCGAGCAGGCAGGCGGGCACCAGCGCCGCGGCGGTGGCGGCGCGCAGCCGGGGCGAAAAGAGACGAACAAGCGGCATGGCAGGCTCCAGGCAGTGCACGCGCTGACTCCAAGTCTACAAGTGTAGGAGCAGGAAGTCGCAGGGTGCAGTCGGAAGCCAGCGGCCGGACCTTACGGCTGGCGCCACCAATCCTGGGGCAACTGCGCAGGCGCGGGTACGGTATCGGGCAGCGCTTGCGCCTGCGCCAGCAAGGTTTCGGCCTCGGCTTGCAGGCGGGACAGGCAACGCCCCAGCACCCGCGCCTCCTCCGGAGCCAGGCAGGCGGCCAGGCGCGCGTTGAAGGCCTGCGCCTGCGCAAAGGCCTGCCGGTAGACCGCCTCGCCCTCCTCGCTCAGCACGAACGCCGCCGCCCGCCGGTCCGTCTCGCGCGTGGCGCGCAGCACCAGACCACGCGCCATCAAGGCATGCACGGCGCGGCTGGCCAGCACCTTGTCCAGCCCGGCGCTTTGCGCCAGCTCCGTCAGGCGCGTGCCCGGCTGCTCGCCGAGGAAGGACAGCATGCGCCACTCGCGCCGGCTCACCCCGACCGCGACGCGCAGGTGATGCCCGCTGGCTTGCAGGGCGACACGGCTCAGGTGATAGAGGCGGTAGTTCAGGAAGTCGGCCAGCCGGGCGGGATGCTGCAGCGTCTCGCCGGCATCCCGTTCCCGTTCGTCCGCCAGCTCCCCGGCGTTCCCGCTGCCCTGCCTGCCCGTTTCGTCAGCGCTCATGCCGCATCCGCAAATTTAGTTGATTTTGTCAATTATATGGGTGGGTGTTAGCGTCTGTGCCGCTGCACAAGAACTGGCGAGCCGCATGGACAACGCAGCCGCCGGGGTACGGCCGGGCACCCGGCGACAAGGAACGAAACGCGCGGATCGATCCGCGAAACCCTTCTTTGGCTCACCACGACCGTATCGATAAATTGGCCGGCTTCCCGCCGATGCCGAACCAACAGGAGAATCCGTGAAACCCGCCAAACTGCTGCGCGCGCTAGTTCCCACCCTCGCCACCATGACCGTGCTGGCCGCCACCTGCCTGCCCAGCGCACCGGCCAGCGCCCAGAACGACCGTCCTCTGCGCATCCTCGTGGGCTACCCCGCCGGCGGCACCGCCGACCTGGCCGCGCGCCTGATCGGCGACAAGCTGCGCGACGAGCTCAGGCAGACCGTGGTCATCGAGAACAAGCCCGGCGCCGGCGGCCGCCTGGTGATGGACTACGCCCGCACGCTGCCCGCCGACGGCAACACGCTGGTAATCGCCAACTCGGCGGTAATGACCATCGCCCCGCTGGTCTACCGCAAGCTCAATTACGACATCCAGCGCGACTTCACCCCGGTGGCGCAGGCCGCCAACTTCCAGCTGGCGCTGGCCGCCGGCCCCGGCACGACGGCGAAGACGCTGAAGGAGTACATCGACTGGCTCAAGGCCAATCCTGCGAAGAACAACTCGTACGCGTCGCCGGCGCTTGGCAGCATCCCGCACTTCTTTGGCTTGCTGGTCGGCAGGCAGGTGGGCGTCGAGATGCTGCATGTGCCGTTCAATGGCTCGGCACCGCTGATGAATGCGYTGGTGGGCGGGCAGGTGCCGGCGTCGGTCGATACGCTGGCCGACCTGACCGAGATGCACCGGGCCGGAAAGATTCGCGTGCTGGCGAGTTCGGGAACGCAGCGGTCGGTGGCGCTGCCGGATGTGCCCACGTTTACCGAGCTTGGCTATAAGGATATCGAGGGCGTAGGCAGGTACGGCTTCCTGGCGCCGGCTGGCTTGCCGAAGGCGGCCATCGACCGGCTGAACGCGGCGATTGTGCACGCGGTGCAGTCAGGAGACCTGAAGGAGCGCTTCCTGAAGCTGGGACTGGAGCCGCTGACCGGGAGCGCGGAGCAGTTCGGGAAGGTGCTGGCGGCGGACGCAGGGCGCTGGGGGCCGGTGGTCAAGGCATCCGGTTATACGGGAGACTGAAAATCCCCCCAGAAAATATCGCCATGATTATTCATCAGATCAATATCATCTTCTTGACTGATGTAGTCATCGTCGAATCCCATTCTGTTATTTGTTGAGTTGATGGAATCCGGGTCGGGCGGCAATCGTCCGACCCCAGGCAGATCGTCAGGAAAGCCATGTCCACGAGAAACACCCTCTTCATCATGTGCGACCAGTTGCGTCAGGACCACCTGACCTGCTACGGCCACCCCACCCTGCGCACCAGGAACATCGACGCCCTCGCCGCGCGCGGCGTGCGCTTCACCAARGCCTTCGTCACCTCCGGCGTGTGCGGCCCGAGCCGCATGAGCTTCTACACCGGCCGCTACCCCAGCAGCCACGGCGCCACCTGGAATCGCGTGCCGCTGTCGGTCGGCGAAGTGACGCTGGGCGAGTACCTGAAGGACAGTCACCGCTCACTGGCGCTCGCCGGCAAGACCCACGTCATGCCCGACAACGCCAACATGAAACGCCTGCACCTCGACGGCGGCAGCGAGCTGGAAACGCTGCTGCGCAGCGGGCATTTTGTCGAAGTCGACCGTCATGACGGCCATCATGCCGAGCCCCGCGGCGCCTATGCCGACTGGCTGCGCCAGCAGGGCTACGACAGCGCCGATCCCTGGACCGATTACGTGATCAGCGCGGAGAACGCGCAGGGCGAGATCGTGTCGGGCTGGCAGATGCGCAATGCAGGCCTGCCGGCGCGCGTGGCGGAGCCGCATTCGGAGACGGCCTATACGGTAGGCCAGGCCATGCAGTACATCGCCACGCGTGGCGACGATCCGTGGGTACTGCATCTCTCGCTGGTCAAGCCGCACTGGCCCTATATGGCACCGGCGCCTTACCACGCGGCTTACTCGCTGGACGACTGCCTGCCGCTCAAGCGCCACGACGCGGAGCTGGAGGACCCGCACCCGGTGCTGGACGCATACCGCACGCAGGAGGAATGCGCCAACTTCATGCGCAGCGAAGTCTCGGACACGGTTCGCCCCGCCTATCAGGGGCTGGTGCAGCAGATCGACGACCGGCTTGGCGAGCTGTGGGAGCAGCTCGAACGCCTGGGCCGCTGGGAAGATACGCTGATCGTCTTCACCGCCGATCACGGCGACTTCCTCGGCGATCACTGGCTCGGCGAGAAGGAGCAGTTCTACGACACCGTGCAGAATATCCCGCTGATCGTCTACGACCCATCGCCCGACGCCGATGCCACGCGCGGCAGCGTCGATGCGCGCATGGTCTCCGCCGTGGACGTGGTGCCGACCRTGCTGGACGCCCTGGGCCTGCCGCCGGCCGACCATCGCGTCGAAGGCCGCTCGCTGCTGGATCTCACGCGCGCGCGCAGCGCCGGTCCGTGGCGCGATTTCGTGGTGTCGGAGCTGGACTACGCCTATCGCGGCGCGCGCGTGGCGCTGGGCCGGCACCCGGGCGAATGCCGAGCCTGGATGGTCCGCAACGCCCGCTGGAAGTATGTTCACTGGCAGGGCTTCCGCCCGCAGCTGTTCGACCTGGAGCGCGACCCCGATGAGTTCTTCGACCTGGGCGGGGATGCCGGCCATGAGCCGATCCGCTCGGCCATGCGGGGGCATCTGCTGGAATGGTTCTGCACGCTGAAGCCACGCACCACGGTCAGCAGTGCGGAAGTGGCGGCGAAGACCAATGTGTATAAGCAGGCGGGCG
Source organism: Cupriavidus sp. 05T313 (assembly GCF_056396665.1). Lineage (NCBI taxonomy): Bacteria > Pseudomonadati > Pseudomonadota > Betaproteobacteria > Burkholderiales > Burkholderiaceae > Cupriavidus > Cupriavidus sp. 05T313. Next base: position 46,249 of record NZ_JBFTLX010000004.1, read on the forward strand.
TGTTCTTTGGCGTGTGGTGAGCGGTCAGTTGTGAGCGGGCCTCGCAGCGGGGGCAGGGTCGATTAGGCAGAGATGCAGCCCAGGGGTTAAGATTCCACCCATTCTTACCGTAATATCGCAGGAGCAGGCTGAAACCTGCCCTGGCCACGATCATTTAAGGTAACCGCTGCAAGGTATTGGGATGGGCAATGTCATCTTGCTCGAGGATGAGATCGAGCTACGCGAGGAACTGGCGGCTTTCCTGCAAAAGCGCGGCTGGATGGTAAGCCAGGCAGGCAGCCTGGCGGAATTCCTGCCGCTGGCCGCGCAGGCGGAAATTGCCGTCATCGATGTCATGCTGCCCGACGGAACCGGTTTTGATGCGGCAAGCCGGCTAAGACAGGAACGGCCCGGCTGCGGCATCGTCATGCTCACGGCCCGCGGCGAATCGCAGGACAAGATCCACGGCCTGAACGGCGGGGCGGACCACTATCTGGTCAAGCCCGTCAAACTGCTGGAATTCGACGCCATCCTTCGCGCCCTGAGCCGCCGGGTGATTGCCAACTGGCGGCTCGACCGCCAGGCCTGCACGCTGGTCGCGCCGGCCGGAGACCGCCTGGCCGTCTCCTCCAATGAGAGCAAATTGCTCGAGATGCTGGCACGCAACCCGGCCCAGCCCGTCAATCGCCGCCAGATCGCCGAAGGCTTCGGCTTCGACTGGCTAAGCTACGACGAACGCCGGCTGGAAACCATGGTCAGCCGTCTCCGGCAGCGCTGGCGGAGCGAATCGGGAACTGAGTTGCCGCTCAGGACCGCCCACCGGAAAGGCTACACGTTCACCGCGCCCATCTCGCTGGCCTGATTGCCGGCCTGCAGGCCCGGCTGCGCCGACGGCAGGAAAATCCTCGCGCGACAGCCCTGCCCCGGCATGCTTTCCAAAGCCAATGTGCCGCCCYGCATTTCCACCATGCGCCGGGCCAGCGACAAGCCTAGCCCGGTCCCGGGCTTCTGCCCGGCATTCTGGCCGCGATAAAAGCGATCGAATATGCGCGGCAGGTCCGCCGGATCGATGCCCGGCCCGTTGTCCCGCACCTCCAGCTCCACGCCTGCGGCCACCAACCTGCCGCCCAGGACCACCCGGCTGCCCACGGGTGTGTACTTCACCGCATTGTCGGCCAGCGTGCGCAACGCCAGCCGCAACAGGCTGGCATCGCACAGGAAGGCCTCCGGCAAGCGGCTCCCGTCAACCTCCAGCTGGTGCCCCTCCGAAAGCAAACGGGCTGCCGCCGCGGCATCCTCCAGCAAGTCCGGCAGACTGGTGCGCGAAGGCCGGGAGCCATGCCGCAGCAGCTCGAAGCCATCCTCATGCAACGAGTCATTCAGCAGCATGGTCAGGCGCTGCGTGGCACGCAGGATCTTCTGGTACCGGGCCGAGGTCCGCGGATCATCGTGGGCATCGTCCAGGTCCAGGTTCTGGGCCGTCGCATCGATCACGGCCAGCGGCGTGCGCAGTTCATGCGACACCGTGGACAGGAACTGCCGCTGCTCTTCCTGCGCCCGGCGCTCCAGCGACAGGGACGCCTCCACCTGCGCCATGGCATCTCTGAGCGCCTGCGTGCGCAGGGCAACCTTGAGTTCCAGATCGCGCTCGGCCTGATGGGCCACGCGCAAGGCTTCGGCCTGCGCGGCTTCTTTTTCGGCCCGCATATCCGTGTATCGCCAGCTGATGGCCGAATTCATGATAAGCAGGAAAGCCACCATGCCCAGGTAGTTGGCGTTGTCGACGAACGAGCCGGGATCGATCCAGCCGACATTGCGCGCCAGGCGCAACACGGTGCCGCCCAGCAGGAGAACCAGGACAAACACCAGCACCCGCGCGGCCTTCTGGCCGCGCCAGGCCATCACCGTGGCAACGATCAGCTGTATCACCATGATGGCGATACCCCACAGCAGGGCCAGTGGACGTATCCACCAGACATTGTCCAGGAGCAGCCAGGATGCCGAAACCAGGGCCACACCCCAGGTCAGCAGGGAGAAGCCGACCGCCCAACGCCGCCAGGGCGCCTCGAACAGGCCGTGATAGTGCGCCGTGAACATGACGCCAAGTGGCGTCACGGAAAACCAGCTCAGCACGTAAAGGGTTTCGCTCGCAAGCGGCCATTCGCGCAGCAGATACTGATAGGTGAAACCTTCGGCGCCCAGCGAAATAAACAGATTGGCCAGCACGGTAAGACTGAACAGCCCGAAGGAAATATTGCGGGTCACCCAATAGAACCAGACGCTGGTGATCAGCAAGACCAGGTGCGCCGCGTAGAACAAGCCAAACAGAAGCAGTTCGGTGCCGATAAAGGAAATGAACGCTTCTGGCGACCACACCACCAGGGGAAAGCTCAGTGTGCTGGTACTGCGCACGCGCAGATACAGGGTGACCGGCTGGTCCGCCGGCAGGTCGAGCCGGAACACCGGGCTGCGGTAATTCACGTCACGCCCCGCGACCGGCTGCCTGTCGCCAGCCACCCGCTGCTCGTACCCGCCCCCACGCTGCGGCAGGAACAGGGTGACGTCGTCCAGCAGCGCCGAGCGCAACTGCAGCAGCCATATCGGTGCGGCTTGCGCCGGCCGCGTCAGGGTGATGCGCAGCCAGACGGTCCCCTTCACGTAACCAAGGGCGGGAGGCGAGTCCTGGGGCTGGAAGGCGGCCGCGGTCTCGGGCCGGGATAGCTGCGCCACGGTCAGCGCATCCTGCGGATCGCGCAGCAGTTCCCAATGCTGGCCAAGGGAGACCTCCCCCGACTGCGGCAAACGCACTTCCGCCCATGCCGCGGACTGGCCCACCCAGCACAAGAGAACAATCAGGAAGAGCCGAACCATTGCCCCCTCAGCTGGCGTTTGGYGGAAAGGGCATGACTATATCCCACCGCCGACCGGGCTTTTTCGCTTCCCCGGGCCATGTCAGCTTTTGTCAGTTTTTTCAGTGATTTCAAACCTGTTGCGTACGGCCGCCCTGTCACCCCACGAACCGGTACCCCACCCCCACCTCCGTCATCAGATGCGAAGGCTGCGCGGGATCGGTTTCCAGCTTGTGCCGCAGGTGCCCCATGTACACCCGCAAGTAATGGCTGCTCTCGGAATGCGCGGGCCCCCACACTTCACGCAGCAGCTCGCGATGCGTCATCACCTTGCCGCGATGCGCGATCAGTACGGCCAGCAGGCGGTATTCGATCGGCGTGAGATGCACGTCGTCGCCGGCGCGCGTGACTACCCGGTTGGCCAGGTCGATCCGCACTTCGCCAAAGGTAACCAGCGGCGTGCCTTGCGGATTGATCTTGGCATGCCGGCGCAGCAGCACGCGCACGCGCGCGATCAGCTCGCCCACGCCGAAGGGCTTGGTCAGGTAGTCGTCGGCGCCGGCATCGAGCGCGGCGATCTTGTCGGCTTCGCCGGTGCGCGCCGACAGCACCAGCACCGGTACTTCGGTCCAGGTGCGCATCTCGCGGATCAGCGTCATGCCGTCGCCGTCGGGCAGGCCCAGGTCGAGGATCACCACGTCGGGCTGGCGCGTGCCGGCATCGATCAGGCCGCGCTTGAGCGTCTCGGCCTCATGCACGGTGCAGCCCTCCGCCTGCAATGCCTCGCGCACGAAACGCCGGATATGCGGCTCGTCTTCGACCAGCAATACCGTGGGCGAAAATTCAAACGTCATTTCGGTTGGATTCCTTGTTTGCTGCTTCGTGCGCGAGCTCGGGCGGCTCCGGCTCGATCGCCGGCGGATTGCCGCGCGGCAGCGCCACCACGAATCGCGCGCCGGTACCCTGCGTGCCACCGGCACGCGCCACGCCGGCGCTTTCCACCCAGATGCGCCCGCCGTGCGCCTGCACGATGGCTTCGCAAACGGCGAGCCCCAGGCCCACGCCGGCGGTGGCCGACTCGCGCTCGCCGCGCGTGAATTTCTGGAAGATCGACAGCTCCTGTCCGCGCGGCACGCCGGGGCCGTCGTCCTCCACCACGAGCCGCACCTCCGCGTCAGCCACCTCGCCGGCAATGCGGATGCCGGTGCCCGGCGGCGTGTACTTGGCGGCATTCTCCAGCAGGTTGCACAGCACCCGCTCCATCAGCACCGCGTCGCACTCCACCAGCGGCAACGCCGACAGATCGGCCACCGACACGCGGTGCCGCGAGAGCGCGTCGCGCATGCCGGCCAGCGCCGCGCCCACCAGCTCTTCAAGCGATTGCCACTCCTTCTGCATGCGTACATCGCGGCTTTGCAGGCGCGCCATGTCGAGCAGGTTGACCACCATGGTACGCATGCGCAGGGCCTGCTCGCGCATCGCGTCCACGGTTTCGGACAGCGGCGGAGGCAGCGGCGGTTCGGTGCGCTGCATGGTTTCGGCCATGCCGATCAGGCTGGTCAGCGGCGTGCGCAGATCGTGCGAGACGGCGGCCAGCAGCGAGCTGCGCAGCCGCTCCGACTCCATCGACACCAGCGCCTGCTGCGCCACCTCCACATAATGCAGGCGCTCGATGGCGATCGCGATCAGCGTGGCGAACACATCGATCTGCCGGCGCCGCTCGGGCCGCGCGAAGGCGCGCCACTCCTGCGGCTCCACCGCCAGCACGCCGCGCGTCTGCATCGGCGCCTTGAGCGGCAGGTAGAGTACGGTGCTGCCCGGCAGCGTGTGGGTGCCGGTGCCTGCGGGCTGGCCATGATCGAATACCCATTGCGCCAGCACCGGGTCGATGGCGTCGCTGCCGCGCTGCGCGGGATCGATTACCGGCGGCATCAGCCGCCCCTTGGGCGACACCAGGAAGAACGCCGAACGCGCCCCCAGCGCGGCGTGCAGGAAGCGGCCGCTGATCTCGATGATCTGCTCTGGCATCAGCGCGGCGGACAACTCGCGCGCCAGCTCATAGAGGGTGCGGGCATCGGTCTCGCGCTCAACCGAAACCTGGGCCTGCTCACGCAGCCCGGCTGTCAGCTGGCCGATCACCAGGCCCACCGCCAGCATCACCACGAACGTCACCAGGTATTGCACGTCGCTGACCGCGAAGGACATGCGCGGCGGCACGAAGAAGAAATCGAAAGCCGCCACCGATAGCACCGAGGCCAGCGCGGCAGGGCCGCGGCCGTGGCGCAGCGCCACGCCGACCACCGCCGCGAGGAACAACATCGCGATATTGACCAGGTCGAACCAAGGCCGCGTCAGCGCCGACAACAAGCTGGCGCCGCCGCACCACGCAACCGCCCACAGGTAGTCGATGCGGCGCGCCACCGCGCTGCTGTCGTCATTGCGCGCCGGATCCTCGCGCACGTCGGCGCGCCCGGACACCGGTTGCGCACGGCCGCGCGTGTCGGCGCCCATGGCATCGGCGGCGACACGGATCACATCGATCTCCGGGCAGCCGAGCGCCAGCGAATCGGCAAAGCTATGGCGCCCGAACAGCCAGGCGCGCGCGCCCAGGAACGGCGACAGGCCCAGTGCCAGCAGCTCCCGCGCGCGCGCCAGCGGGCTGCCGCCACTATGGTGCCAGGTTCCTGGCGCACGCCCGACCACTACCTTGGTGAGATTGTGGCGCCGCACATAGCCCGCCACCGCCTGCACGATATCGCTGCCGGCCAGGGTCTCGGTGCGCGCGCCGAGCTCTTCGGCCAGCCGCATCGCCTCCTCGATGTTCGCGCGCTCCTGTTCGGCGAACCGCGCCAGCCGCGGCGTGGCCACCGTCACCACATGCCAGTCGCAATCGAGCTGCCCGGCCAGCCGGCGCGCGCTCTTGACCACCTGCGCCGCATCGTCGCCCGTGCCGATGCAGGCCAGCACCGCTTCGCGCGTGCGCCACACCGGGCGGATCGATTCGGCGTGCCGGTAGGCGCGCACATCGTCGTCGACGCGGTCGGCGGTGCGGCGCAGCGCCAGTTCGCGCAGCGCGATCAGGTTGCCCTTGCGGAAGAAGTTGCTGGCCGCGGTCCGTGCCTGTTCCGGCAGGTAGACCTTGCCGTCGCGCAGCCGCCGCAGCAGTTCGTCGGCGGGCAGGTCCACCAGGATGACTTCGTCGGCGTCGTCGAACACCGTGTCGGGCACGGTCTCCCACACGCGGATGCCGGTGATGCCGCCCACCGCCTCGTTGAGGCTGTCCAGATGCTGGACATTGACGGTGGTCCAGACATCGATGCCGGCCGACAGCAGTTCCTCGATGTCCTGCCAGCGCTTGGGGTGACGGCTGCCGGGCGCGTTGGAATGCGCCAGCTCGTCGACCAGGATCAGCGCCGGGCGCCGGGCCAGGGCGCCGTCCAGGTCGAACTCGTGCAGCACGTGGTCGTCGAGCTTGTGATGCGGCATGGCCTTCATCGGCAGCCGCTCCAGCCCCACGATCAGCACCTCGGTCTCGGCGCGACCGTGGGTTTCCACCACGCCGATCACCACGTCGCTGCCTTGCTCGCGCAGCGCCCGCGCGGCGGTCAGCATGGCGAAGGTCTTGCCGACGCCGGCGGAAGCGCCGAAATACACACGCAGCTTGCCGCGTGCGGCGCGCTCGCCCTCCTCCTGCATGCGTTGCAGCAAGGCATCGGGATCGGGCCGGCCGGGGGCGTCGCGCGTGGCGGTGTCAGGCATGGTGGGGGTCATTGCCCGGGAGAGGGATGGATACAAACGATTGTGCCACGCCTGGTGCGCAAGAACCGTTTGCCATGCCGACGGCTGTCACTCGCTCTCCCCTCCTGGAGAGGGGCGCAAACCAGCGGGCATTGCCAGCGCGCCAATGGCCCCCCAACCTCACCGCTTCTCGCCATCCAGCGCGAGATTCAGCTTCAGCACATTCACCACCGGATCGCCCATCACCGCCAGCAGCGGCCCGTCCGTGTTCGCCGCAATCAGCGCCTGCACGCGCTCCAGGGGCAGGCCGCGCAGCCGGGCCACGCGTGGCGCCTGATACTGCGCCGCGGCCGGGCTGATGTGCGGATCGAGCCCGCTGCCTGAAGCGGTCACCAGATCCACCGGTACCGGCGCCTGGTTGCCGGGATCGGCCTCGCGCAGCGCTTCGATGCGGCCACGCGCCGCATCGGTCAGCGCAGGATTGCTCGGGCCGAGGTTGGAGCCGGCGGATGCTGCCGCGTTATACGGCATGGGCGCGGTAGCCGACAAGCGGCCCCAGAAGTACCTGGGGTCAGAGAACGGCTGGCCGATCAGTTCCGAACCAACGGCCTTGCCGTCCTTGACGATCAGCGAGCCTGCCGCCTCATGCGGAAACACCGCACTCGAAATGCCGGTGATCACGCCGGGATACAACAGCCCGGTGACGGCCGACAGCACGACAAACACCGTCAGCAAGGGCCGCAGCAGGCCACCCTGGATGGGCGCAACAGGCTGCGCGGTCTGGACTTTCGTATTCATTGATTGCTCCGTTAACATGCCACGCGTTCGACGCGCTCAGACCCAGCCGAACAGCGCCAGGATCATGTCGATCACCTTGATGCCGACGAACGGAACCAGGATGCCGCCCAGCCCATACACCAGCAGGTTGCGCCGCAGCAGCACGGCGGCGCCGAGCGGGCGGTACACCACGCCGCGCAAGGCCAGCGGAATCAGCACCACGATGATCAGCGCGTTGAAGATCACCGCCGACAAGATGGCCGAGGCCGGCGTCGACAAACCCATCACGTTGAGCTGGTTGAGCTGCGGATACGTGGTGGCGAAGGCGGCCGGGATAATGGCGAAATACTTCGCCACGTCGTTGGCCACGCTGAAGGTGGTCAGCGAGCCGCGCGTCATCAGCATCTGCTTGCCGATCTCGACGATCTCGATCAGCTTGGTCGGATTGCTGTCGAGGTCGACCATATTGCCGGCTTCCTTGGCCGCCTGCGTGCCGCTGTTCATCGCCACGGCCACATCGGCCTGCGCCAGCGCGGGGGCGTCGTTGGTGCCGTCGCCGGTCATCGCCACCAGGCGGCCTTCGGCCTGGTAGTCGCGGATCAGCTTGAGCTTGGCTTCGGGCGTGGCTTCGGCAAGGAAGTCATCGACGCCGGCCTCGGCGGCGATCGACGCCGCGGTCAGGCGGTTGTCGCCGGTGATCATCACGGTCTTGATGCCCATCTTGCGCAGCTCGCCGAAGCGCTCGCGGATGCCGGCCTTGACGATGTCCTTGAGCTCGACCACGCCGAGCACGCGCACGTTCTCGCCATCGGCGCTGGATTCCGCCACCACCAGCGGCGTACTGCCGGCGCGCGCCACATCATCCACGGCCTGCATCACCGCGTCGGGGAACTTGCCGGCGCGCTCGGTCACATACTTGCGCACGGCATCGGCGGCGCCCTTGCGCACGCTGCGGCCGCCGGCATCCACGCCGCTCATGCGGGTCTGCGCGGTGAACGGCACGAAGATCGGGCGCAGCGCGCTGATATCGGGCGTAGCCGCGCCGGCCTGCTGGCGCGCCAGCGTCACGATGCTGCGGCCTTCCGGCGTTTCGTCGGCCAGCGACGACAGCCAGGCGGCTTCGGCCAGTTGCTGCGCCGACACGCCGGGCGCGGCGATAAAGCGCGAGGCCTGGCGGTTGCCGTGCGTGATGGTGCCGGTCTTGTCGAGCAGCAGCACGTCCACGTCGCCCGCGGCTTCCACCGCGCGGCCCGAGGTGGCGATCACATTSGCWYCCAKCATGCGGCTCATSCCCGCCACGCCRATSGCCGACAGCAGGCCRCCGATGGTGGTCGGGATCAGGCASACCARCAGCGCGATCAGCACGGTGATGGTGACCGGCATGCCGGCCTTGGCCACGAGTACGCTGAACACCGAGAACGGCTGCAGCGTGGCGGTGGCCAGCAGCAGCACGATGGTCAGCCCGACCAGCAGGATGGTCAGCGCCAGTTCGTTGGGCGTCTTCTGGCGCTTGGCGCCTTCGACCATGGTGATCATGCGGTCGATAAAGCTCTCGCCCGGATTGGTGGTGATGCGCACCACGATCCAGTCGGACAGCACGCGCGTGCCGCCCGTGACTGAAGAGAAATCTCCGCCCGACTCGCGGATCACCGGCGCCGATTCGCCGGTGATGGCGCTCTCGTCCACCGAGGCCACGCCTTCGATCACATCGCCGTCGCCAGGCACCATGTCGCCGGCCTCGACCAGCACCACGTCGCCACGGCGCAGCGCGGCGGCGCCGCGCGGCTCCGTGGCGCCGGCGGCGCGGTAGTCGCGCCGGCCTTCCTTGATCAGCTTGGCGGTGACCGTGGTCTTGAGCCCGCGCAGCGCCTCGGCCTGCTGCTTGCTGCGCCCTTCGGCCAGCGCTTCGGCAAAGTTGGCGAACAGCACGGTGAACCACAGCCACACCGATACCGCAAGGATGAAGCCGGCGCTCTCGCCGCCCGCCGTAGCTGGCGCGAACAAGGCACGGAAAAACAGGATAGTGGTCAGGATGCTGCCCGCGTAGACCACGAACATCACCGGGTTGCGCAACTGGTCGCGCGGCGAGAGCTTCTTCACCGAGTCGAGCAGGGCCGGCTTGACCAGCTCGGGCGCGAACATGCCGCCGCGCGCCGGACGATGATGGCCGCCGCCCTTGCCGGATCCGTGGGCCGGCGTGGCCACGCTGGTCGCCGGCGTCGTGTTTGCCGGTGCCGCGCCGGCAGTCTTGCCGCGCGTCACCATGGATTCTTGTTGCATGCGTTTCTCCGCAATACGCTGATACGCTTTTCTTGAGGGCCGGCGCCGCCTGCGCGGACGGCAGCCCTCATTGCTTGCTGGTTTGCTGCCTCGCCATGCCGCGCGGGTCGCCGCGCGGCAGGCGCTCCGTCACTTGCCCGCCGCCGTCACCGCGGGGGGCTGCAATTGCTCCGCCACCGGACCCAGCGCGAGCGCCGGGATATAGGTCAGCGCGCCCACCATCAGCACCGAGCCAACCAGCAGCACCACAAACAGGGGACCGTGCGTGGGCATGGTGCCGCCGGTGACCGGAAGCCGGCGCTTGGCCGCCAGCGAACCCGCCATGGCGAGAATCGGCACGATGATCCAGAAGCGCCCGAACCACATCGCCGCGGCCAGCGCCACGTTGTAGAAGGGGGTGTTGGCCGATAAGCCGCCAAAGGCGCTGCCGTTGTTGTTGGCGGCCGACGAGAACGCATAGAGGATTTCCGAGAAGCCGTGCGTGCCAGGGTTGAACACACCGGCGCGGCCCGGCTCCACCATCACCGCCACCGCCGTGCCCAGGAGCACCAGCAAGGGCGTGACGAGGATCGCCACGGCAGTCATCTTCATCTCGTAGGTCTCGATCTTCTTGCCCAGGTACTCCGGCGTGCGGCCGATCATCAATCCTGCGATGAACACCGCCAGCACCGCGTACACCAGCATGCCGTACAGGCCCGAGCCGACGCCGCCGAACACCACCTCGCCAAGCTGCATCAGCAGCATCGGCACCAGGCCGCCGATGGCGGTGAAGGAGTCATGCATGGCGTTGACCGCGCCGCACGATGCCGCCGTGGTGATGGTGGCGAACAACGCGGTGGCGGCAATGCCGAAGCGCGTTTCCTTGCCTTCCATATTGCCGCCGGCCTGCAACGCGCTGGCCGCGTGGTCGATCGGCAATCCCGCCAGCGCGGCGTTGGCCATCTGCTCGGAGAGCGCCGCCACGCACGCCATGACGATAAAGATCACCGCCATCGAGGCCAGGATCGCAACGCCCTGGCGGCGGTCCTTGACCATCTCGCCGAAGGTGAAGCACAAGGCCGCCGGAATCAGGAAGATGGCCAGCATCTGGATCAGGTTGGCGAGCTCCGTCGGGTTCTCGTAGGGATGGGCCGAGTTGGCGTTGAAGAAGCCGCCGCCATTGGTGCCGAGCATCTTGATGGCTTCCTGCGAAGCCACCGGGCCCATTGCCAGCGTCTGCTTGTCGGTCTTCATGGCCTCCGTCACGGGCGCGCCCTTGGCGTCGAGCACGGGCTGGCCGGCTGCGTCCACCTTGGGCTGGCTGTACTCGACCGGCGTCACCAGCGTGACTTCCTTATAGCTGTCGAAATTCTGGATCACGCCCTGGCTGACCAGCGCCAGCGCGATGGCGGCGGAGATCGGCACCAGCACGTAGAGCGTGCAGCGCGTCATGTCCACCCAGAAGTTGCCGATGGTGGTTGCACTCTGCCGCGCGAAGCCGCGGATCAGCGCGAATACCACGGCGATGCCGGTGGCCGCCGAGAAGAAGTTCTGCACTGTGAGCGCCAGCATCTGCGTCAGGTAGCTCATGGTGGATTCGCCCGCATAGCCCTGCCAGTTCGTGTTGGAGACGAAGCTGACGGCTGTGTTGAAGGCGGAGTCCGGCGTGACGGCGCCAAAGCCTTGCGGGTTGAGCGGCAGCCAGACCTGCACGCGCTGCAGCACGTAGACGGCCACCACGCCCAGCATATTGAAGGCGATGACCGCGACGGCGTACTGCTTCCAGCCCATCTCGGCATTGGCGCGCACGCCGGCCACGCGGTACAGCACGCGCTCCAGCGGTCGGCCCCAGGCTGTGGCGAGGTAGCGCTCGTCCTCCATCGCGCGGCGGATATAGCGCCCCACGAAGGGCGCGAGCGCCAGCAGGATAGCCAGGTAGAGGACCAGAAGTCCCAGGAATTCGGTTGACATCAGAATTTCTCCGGCCGGAACAGGGCGATCAGGAGGTAGATAAAAACAGCGACGGCGAGCACGCCGCCCAGCAGGTCAGCCCAGTCCATCACAGCCTCCTGTCGGTGGCGCTGTCCTTGCGGCGCACTTCGGCACCCTCCGCGCCCGGCCCCTCGGCCGCGCCGGGCGGTTTGCTTCCCAGCGCGGCGCATAAGGCCAGCAGTGCGCCAGTCAGCGCACCGAACAGCAACAAACCAATGAAATAGATCCCGTCCATGGCAACACACCGTGAGTGATTCACAGATGGCAGATTAGGGATGGCGCGGTAAAAACGGGGTAGAGAGGGGAGGCGGGGGTGTAAAGAAGATATAAAGATCGCGTAAAGACGGCGCGCAAGTGCGCTGCAGCCTCCTCCGCGGCCGTGGCGCGGCGTGCCGGGGCGAAAAAAAGGCCCCGCAGGCCTTTTGGCCTTGCGGGGCTATGCAGGACGCCGAAGCCGGCTGTGGCGCCGGCCGCGTCAGGAGCGCCTGATTCCTGGAATCAGTTGTAGGTGTAGACCACCGACTTGTTGCTGTTGTCCAGCATCCGGTACCCGAACAGCAGGCCGCGCGTGGTATTGGCCGAGAAGGCCGRCACCGCCGCATTGACCACGATCGAGGTCGCGCCCTTGGGCGCTGGCATGGATGTGCTCCAGGTGCCGTTGCTGTCGACCGAGACGGCAACGCTGCCGATCTGCTGGGCGGAGACATTCTGCACCCAGTCCGCCGTCAGCGACGTCTGCGCGCCAGCCAGGCTGGCGTTGGACGGGTCCAGCGCGGCCAGCGACTGACTGCCCAGCGTGTTCCACGGCAGGTTCACCCCTTGGGTGGCCGGCACGAGGTCGCTCAGCAGGGTCTTGTTGTAGCTGTAGGTCGGCGTGGTGTTGGTGCCATGGAACAGCTCGATGCGGTACTTCGCACCCTTGACCACCTTGGAGGCATCGGCGTTGTCCGCTGCTTGCGCCCACGCCAGGCCGGCGGGATTGCCCGCCAGCGTGCTGGCCGCGCTGCCGCTGAGGCCCGCAGTCCGCGAGAACCAGAAGTTCGGGCAGTTGTACGACGGCGAGGGCGGGCTGAACTCGTTGCCGCACTGGGCGGTGACGGGCACCGTACCGGTCTTGTTGCTCACGTCCATGTAGGTCTGGCCTACTTCGGCCGGGACCGGCGCAATATAGACAATGCCATTGCTCGGCAAGCCGGGCCCGGTCACGCGCGCATAGCTCAGGGGGGCGTTGTTGACGACGCTGCCCGGGCCCGTGGCGTTGATCATGAACTGGATGCCGCTCTGGAAGTGGCTGTAGTTATTGTTGTTCTTGCTGAAGCCGGGGTTGAGCTGTTCGACACGCCGGATCTGGAGCTTGACGGTCACATCGACGGGCTGCTGGTTGCCGACCAGCCACCAGTTCGAGGGATGCGCGCTGGTCGCGCCGTTGGCGATATTGCGTGCCGTCGTGATGATGTTGCCGGGGTTGCCGCCGGCGTCCAGGTACCGGATGTTGAAGATGGCTTCGTCACGCCCCGAGGCCGTCGACGCGGCGGGATAGAACGCCATGATTTCCGGCACGCTGAACTGTGCGCCCGTCATGGTATCGCTGGTCAGGATGCCGTAGAGCAATTGCCCGAAGTAGAAGCCGTTTTGCAGGAAATCGATACCGGCTGCGTTGCTGCTGTCGGCAGCGATGTTCTGGCATGCGGACGCCACCCCGTCGACCTCCGGGCCGCCCTGCGACGCGCTCAGGTTGGCATTGGAGGACGTCACGCGCTGCGCGACGGGCAGCGCGAAGCAGGCCGAGAGCCCCTTGGCGACGGCCTGTGCGGCCTGCGGCAGGGCCGCGACGGCGGCGGGCGGCGCGGCGAGCGTGCCGCCGGTGCTGGTGGCGGTAGCAATGGCTATGGGCGTCGGGTTGTCGACGGTGGTCAGCGCCAGCTTGCCGGTGGCCGGGTCCGTGACCACCTTGACGATGTCGAGCACCTGGTCGGCGGTATTGCCCACGCCGGCCGCCGTGGCAGCGGTAATGGCGGTCGAGAACGGATCGTAGCTGGCGGGCGCTCCGATGGCGGCGAGCACGCTGGCGAGCTGCGCGACCACATTGGCGGTGACCTTTTGCAAGGCGGCGGCGTCCACCGTCTTGCCACTGACGACAGTCAGCGGATTGCCGTCGGCGGCGAGTTGCGCCACGATGGCCGTGGTCAACGGCGTGGCGTTGAGCGTCAGCTTGGCGCCGGCGGCCGGCGTGACGGTGCTCACACTGACCAGCGGGGCGGTGTTGCCGGTGGGGTCCGTGACGACCACGAAGAACGGCGCCACCACGCCCGTCTTCAGGGTGCAGGTGTAGGTGCCCAGCGCGCTGGTGGTGACCGCGGCTTCCTGGCAGGGCGAGGCGCCCGCGCTGTCGGTAATGGCCACCTTGGCGTTGGCGAGGGCGGCGCCGGTGGCGGCCGTGCCAGTCACCGCGGACGCGGCCACGGCCACGACCRGCTTGTCGCTGGTGGAACCGCTGCTGGCGCTATCGCTGCTTCCGCCGCCGCAGGCGGCCAGCGCCAGCAGCGCCGCGCCGCTCAGCGCGACCCCGAATGTCTGAAATTGAAGCTTCATTGGATTTCTCCCCCCCGAGAATGGATGCTGCACTTCTTGTGTTCTAGTGACCTTGTTTGCCGCGCCATGGCGCGTCCGGTGGCGCGACCCACGCCAACCCGGCCCACGCACGGGCGCGGACCGGGGGCCAGACTATCCAGCGCGCCGGAAGGAGGGAATCCCATAAACATGGCATGGCGTGCCGCCAAAGCATCGGGAAGCGGGAGGGGGAAGCGAGGAAGGCGGTGTGACCGGAGTCGCGGCGGCCCCCGTGGGCTGCCGGCCGGCGTGGTGCCGGCGGCCGGGCGGCCGCGCCACGCGCCTCAGATCCAGCCCGACTTGTGCAGCTTGCGCCAGAGGCCGCCGCAGGCCAGCACCGTCACACCGACCACCACCGGATACGCATAGTGGAACTGCAGCTCAGGCATGAAGCTGAAGTTCATGCCGTACAGGCTGAACACCACCGTGGGAATGGCCAGGATGGCGCCCCAGCCGGCAAGGCGCTTGACCACCTCGTTCTGGCCCACGGTGACCAGCGCCAGATTCACCTGCACCGCGGTGGTCAGCATCTCGCGCACCACGTCGAGGGTGCGCACCAGGCGGCTGGCATGGTCCGCGATATCGCGGAAGTACGCGCGCAGTTCCTTGGGCACCAGCTCCTCGTGCAAGCGGATCAGTTGCCCGCAGATTTCCTCGATCGGGTAAACCGCATTGCGCAGGCGCAGCACCTGGCGCTTGATGTGGTACAGGCGTTCGATCGCGGCGCGGTCGAACTCGTCGCGGAAAATGCCTTCCTCAAGCCGCTCGAAGGCGTCCTCGAGCCGGGTGACGATGGGCATGTAGTGATCGACCACGAAATCCATCAGTGCGTAGAGCACATAGCCCGGGCCGTTGGCCAGCGCGCGCGGATCGCTCTCGCAGCGCTCGCGCACCGGCGCGTAGCTGCTGCTCACGCCGTGGCGGACCGATATCACATAGTTGGGACCGACGAACAGGTGGGTCTCGCCCACCACCACTTCCTCGTCCACCAGCTGGGCGGTGTTGAGCACGATGAAGATGGAGTCGCCGTAGGTTTCCAGCTTGGGCCGCTGGTGCGCGTCCAGGGCATCCTCCACCGCCAGGTCGTGCAGGCCGAACTCCTGCTGCACCTTGCGCAGCAGCGCCAGGTCCGGTTCGTGCAGTCCCAGCCACACAAAGGTGCCGGGCACGGCGAGTGACTCGCTGATTTCGTCCACGGCCACGTCGCCCACCCGCTTGCCGCCCCGGTAGGCCACACTATTGACGATCGCGCCCATGAGCACTCCGTTGTTCAGATGGCGCAATCGTAACAAGAGCGACGGCGGAACGGCGCGCCGGTGTGCCGCCGCCTGCGCGCGGCGCCGAAGACAATGCATCCGCCCGGGAAAACGGGCCATCAACGCGCCGCATCCGGCACTGGCCTGCCTGCATCGGTCATTTGTTACAGTTCTGCACCCAGACGAAGTTAGAATGTCCCATTTCCACGGTCACCGACTATGTCCCAGAAGAAATCGCCACGCTTCGAGCTGCGCAGTGGCAATGTCGACGCCCTCCTACTCGCTCTCAAGACCGCTGACATCGCAGCGCTGCGGGACGATCTTCTGTCCCGCTTCGAATCGACCCCCGATTTCTTCTCCAATGATGTGGTCGCCCTGGACCTGCGCCGCCTGGAAGGCGACGACAGGGTCGCACTGGACACCGTGATCGAAACCCTGGCCCTGCTCAAGGCCCGCGCCATCGGCGTGGTTGCGCGCGAGGCGCAGCGCGGCTGGGCCGAGTCGTTCGGCCTGCCCCTGCTGGACAGCCAGAGCCGGCGCGGCGGACGCGACGAAGCGCCGCAGGCCGTAGCGGCACCGGCCGGGATCGAAGCCCAGGCCGAGGCACAGGCCGAAGCGAAGGCGCATGCCGAAGCCAAAGCCGCGGCAGCGGAGGTGGAAGCCGCGGCCGCCGCCGCGCTGGCCGAAGCCGCTTCGCGCGGCATGGCCACCATGTTGATCGACAAGCCGCTGCGCTCCGGCCAGCAGATCTACGCCGCCGGCGACGTCGTGATACTCGACCTGGTCAGCTACGGCGCCGAGGTGATCGCCGAAGGCAATATCCATATTTATGCCCCGCTGCGCGGCCGCGCGCTGGCGGGCGTCAAGGGCAACGCGCAGGCGCGCATCTTCTGCACCTGCCTGGAGCCCGAACTGCTGTCGATCGCCGGCATCTACCGCACCGCCGAACTGCCGTTGCCCGCCGATGTGCTGGGCAAATCGGCCCAGGTGCGGCTGGCCGGCGAGAAACTGATACTAGAACCGCTCCGGATGAAGTAACACCCGCCGCAGAGCCCAAACCACAGCAGCGCAAGCTTCAACCATTACTGGATCCAAGAGCCATGGCAAAAATCATCGTTGTGACCTCCGGCAAGGGAGGCGTAGGCAAGACCACCACCAGCGCCAGCTTTTCCGCCGGCCTGGCCTTRCGTGGCCACAAGACTGCCGTGATCGACTTCGACGTCGGCCTGCGCAACCTCGACCTGATCATGGGTTGCGAGCGCCGCGTCGTGTATGACCTGGTCAACGTGGTGCAAGGCGAGGCCAACCTGAACCAGGCCCTCATCAAGGACAAGAAGTGCGAGAACCTGTTCATCCTGCCGGCCTCGCAGACCCGCGACAAGGACGCGCTGACCAAGGAAGGCGTGGAGAAGGTCATCAATGGCCTGGTCGAGATGGGCTTCGAGTACATCGTCTGCGACTCGCCGGCAGGCATTGAATCCGGCGCCTTGCTGGCGATGTATTTCGCCGACGAGGCACTGGTCGTGACCAACCCCGAGGTGTCCTCGGTGCGCGACTCGGACCGCATCCTCGGCATCCTCTCGTCCAAGACCAAGCGGGCCGTGGACGGTGGCGATCCGGTCAAGGAACACCTGCTGATCACCCGCTACAACCCCAAGCGCGTGCATGGCGGCGAAATGCTGTCGCTGACCGACATCCAGGAAATCCTGCGCATCAAGCTGATCGGCGTGGTGCCGGAATCCGAGGCGGTGCTGCACGCATCCAACCAGGGCACGCCCGCCATCCACCTGGAAGGCTCCGACGTAGCCGATGCCTATGGCGACGTGGTGGACCGCTTCCTGGGCAAGGACAAGCCGATGCGCTTCACCGACTACCAGAAGCCGGGGCTGCTTTCGCGCATCTTCGGCAACAAGTAAGGAGGGTCCACCATCATGTCGATTCTGTCCTTCCTGCTCGGCGAGAAGAAAAAGTCCGCCTCGGTTGCCAAGGAGCGGCTGCAGATCATCCTCGCCCATGAACGCACCGGCCATTCCGCGCCGGCCGACTATCTCCCCGCCCTGCAGCGTGAACTGGTCGCGGTGATTTCCAAGTACGTGAAGATCAGCGACCAGGATCTGCGCGTGAGCCTGGAGCGCCAGGACAACCTCGAGGTGCTCGAGGTCAAGATCGAGATCCCGCAGGGTTAAGCCGCGCCCCCTCGCCCGAAGTCCGGGCGGCGGGCCGTCATGCCGCAGCTCCCTGGCCATACCGTGGCCAGCCACACGCCTGCGCGCCACCGGTGCGCCCCACGACCGCGGGGAAAGCGAGATGACGCCGACGCCATCTCGCTATGCACCATTTAATGGTTCTGTCGCGGCGTCGCAACGCTTTTGCACCAATTGCCGGCAAAGGGCCCGTCAACAGTGTGCATTAGTGTCTAAATCTTTTCTGTTTTGTTAAATTTCCGCGAGCGTTTACACGAAACGTAAACCTCGTTCGCCGCCGTGATCCGGCCGCAGACAAATACAGAACAGAAAAGGAGCCACATGAAGAGATCAGCCCTCACCCTTGCCATTGGTACGCTGCTGGCCGGCAGCGCCTACGCTCAATCGTCGGTGACCCTGTACGGCATCGTCGACCAGAGCCTGCGCTACACCAACAACTCGAACGCCAACAACGACAGCCTGTACCAGTTGACCAACGGCGCGATCACCAACAGCCGCTGGGGCATCAAGGGCAGCGAAGCCCTGGGCAACAACCTGAAGGCAATCTTCCAGTTGGAAAACGGCTTCGATCCGGATACCGGCAGGGCAAACCAGGGTGGCCGTCTGTTCGGCCGTCAGGCATATGTGGGTCTGTCCGGCGACTTCGGTACCGTGAAGCTGGGCCGCCAGTACACCGAGGGCTTTACTTTCTTCGGCGACTTCGATCCGCTGACCATCGGTAACTACACCGCCAACGCCTGGCCGTTCTTCCTGACGAACTTCCGCAATGACAACGTAGTCAGCTACGACGGCAAGTTCGGCGGCCTGAACGTGGGCGGCAGCTATGGCTTCGGCGAAAAGGCCGGCTCCTTCACCTCGTCGCAATACTATGGCTTCCGCGCTGCATACACCGTTGGCCCGTTCGGCTTCGGTGGCGTATACCAACTCACCCGCGACACGGCTGGCAACAAGCAGCAAATGTGGGGCGCGGCAGGTAAGTACAGCATCGGCCCGGCAAAGATCTTCCTGGGCTACATCGGCGGCCTGGACCGCACCGGCAGCGTCGACGCCAGCCTGAACGGCGACGCACTGGCAGCCGGTACCGCCAATCCGGTCCCGACCGGCAACTTCGCGGCAAACCCGCGCAAGGACATGACCGGCTACCTGGGCCTGACCTACCAGGTCACCCCGGCGCTGGCCCTGACCGGCGTGTTCTACGGCGACCACGTCCAGAACACGAACGGCGTGTCCAACAACCAGGGCAACCGCTACACCGGCGTGCTGCTGGCCGAGTACTCGCTGTCCAAGCGCACCCAGGTCTACGGCACCGTGGACTACAACAAGCTGACTGGCGGCACGAAGACCGAACTGCCGGGCAAGAACAACCAGACCGGTGTGGCCGCAGGTATCCGCCACATTTTCTGATTGTCCTTTCAGGCTTGACCTCTGCTCGCGCGGGGGTGACGCCAAACGACAAAAAAGCACCTTCGGGTGCTTTTTTGTTTTTCATGACAGCACGGGCAGGCGCAGCTGCCAGGTGACCGGCCGGCCGGCATGGTCGTCCGCATCCGCGCTGCCGCCGATGTCGAGTGTGCCGCCATGGCGCAACAGCACGCGGCGGCAGAACTGCGTCGCAACCGGCTCCGCCGCCTGCGCGGACTCGGCTCCGGGCACGAAGGCGACGGACAAGCGGCAGATGCGTCCGTCGACTTGCTGGCGCACCAGCGGCCGCGTGTCCCCGGCGGCGTCCAGTGCCAGGGCCAGCAGCACGCGCAGGGCTTCGGACAGCATCGCCGTGTCACCCCGTATCCAGACCCTGGCCCCCGCCAGATGGAGTTCGGTGCCGGGCCTGGCCGCCTGCCACAGCGCGTCGGCGGCCTCGCGCAGCAGCGCGGTCAGGTCAAGCACCTCCATGCGATAACCGTGGACCAGCTCGCGCAACAGCCGCGCAATGCCGTCGGTGAGACGCAGCGAAGCCTGCGCATGGCCTGCCGCCTGCGCCGCGAACACATCGTGCGCAAGCGCCTCGGGTGCGACCAGTTGCAGCTCGGCCAGTGCCAGGATGGCACTCTGCGGCGCGCGCAAGTCGTGCGACAGGGCGCGCAGGCCGGTTTGCCAGGACGCCTGCGCCTCGCTGTCATACGCCGCCACATCGATGGCGCCGGCGCTGGCCGGCAGGAGGCGCATGACGGCGGCGCATGCGTCGGCCTCCCGCTCCTCCCGCCCCGCCCCCATGTCGACAGCGAGACGCCCGATACATTGCTCCGCCGCGCGCAGGCACGCCGCCAGCCGCGCAAGCACGTTACCAAGCCACGCCCTCATCGCTCGCCTCCGGTCAGTTCGAGCCGGTAGCCGAGCGTGTAGACGGGCTGCAGCCGCAGCCCGTGCTCGGGATGCAGGGCAAGCTTGCTGCGCACCCGCGATATATGCGTATCGATGGTGCGCGACAGCTGCGAAAGCTCGCGCCCCCACACGGCCGCCACGATATGGTCCCGCGACACGATGCGTCCTTCGTTGCGGAACAGCAGCACGGCCAGGTCGAATTCCTTGGGGGTCAGCCTGAGCGGCCGGGCCCGGTGGGCCACCGTGCGCGCGGCGCAGTCGATGACATAGTCGGCCAGCTTGACGTGCTCGCCGCCCGCGGCCGGGTCCGGGTAGGCGCGCCGCAGCAGGGACTGCGTGCGCGCCAGCAGCTCGCCGCGCCGCACCGGCTTGAGCATGTAGTCGTCGGCGCCCGCGGCGAGGCCTTCGATGACGTCTTCCTCGGCATTGCGGCAGGTCAGGAACATCACGGGCACGCGCCGGTCCAGGTTGGTGCGCACCCACATCAGCACCTCCTTGCCGGAAAGATCCGGCATCTGCCAGTCGAGCAGCAGCAGGTCGAAGTTTTCTTCGCGCAGGTGCAGCAGCAGTTCGCGGCTGCGCCTGAAGGTCATGCAGACATGCCCGGCCTCGCCGAGTATCTGCCGGATCAGGGCCGCCTCGGCCGGTTCGTCTTCGAGAGAAGCGATCTTCATTCCCATGCTTGGTTGGCCGGTACGGCTTGGTGGCCCGCCGGTCTCGCTGTGATTGGCGCCGCTGGCGCCAGTGGGGCCCGACGCTGCGGGGCTATCCGCTATTAAAAACCGCGCGAAGACGCTTTCGGATGGGAATTTTCTCAAATTTCGCTAGCGATGCCTTTTTGCTTTCCGCTGCGCGCGGCACAAAGCTAAGATGCTCTGGCAGTGCCGCGCCATCCCGGCGCCGCCATGCGCAGCGCGGCGACCAGACCCGGGAGGCAGGCGCGCCGAAGCCCGCGCGCGAGGAGAGACTTCATGCGAATCGCTGTACTGGAGGACAACCCGGCCCGTGCCATGCTGCTGGAGCAGGCACTCAGCCTCAGCGGCCACGACTCGGTGCGCTTTCGCGAAGGCGGCGCGCTGATGCAGGCCCTGCGCAACGAGCCTTACGAGCTGCTGCTAATGGCCTGGGAGATTCCCGGCATCCCGGCACCGGACATATTGCAGTGGATACGCCGCACCCTCGGCGACGAACTGCCGGTCATGCTGCTGAGCCAGAGCGGCGACGACGACCACATCGCCAAGTGCTTCGCGCATGGCGCGGATGCCTTCCAGGCTGCCCCGATCCGCCACGCCGAACTGGCTGCGCGGGTGGAGGCGCTGCTGCGGCGCATGGCGCCGGTGGCGCAGGCCTGCGGCGAACTCACGCTTGGTGCCTACCGCTTTGTCCTCGGCGAGCGGCGCGCCTATGTCAACGACCACCCGGTCAAGCTGGCGCCCAAGGAGTACGAACTGGCCGTGCTGCTGTTCCGACATGCCGGCCAGTTGCTGCTGCGCCAGACCATCGAGGAAGAAATCTGGCAGCGCGACGTGCCGCCGGCATCGCGCACGGTGGACAGCCATCTCTCGCGCGTGCGCACCAAGCTCGCGCTGGGTCCGCGCAACGGCGTGCTGCTGTCCTCGGTATACGCGAGCGGTTGCCGGCTCGATCTGCTCGACCAGCCGGACCGGCCATCAGGGCCCCCGCACGGCGCCGGCAACGGCGGCAGTTGCCGCCAGTGGCCAGCCAGCCGGCGGCTCAGTCCGCCTTGATGCCCGCGTCTTTCACGATGCGGGCGTTGTCGTCATACTCCGCGCGGATCGCCGCGGCGAACTGCGCGGCGGTGCCGCCGGTGGGCACCTCGCCACCCTTGAGCAGGCGCTCGCGCACCTCGGGCTCGGCCAGGGCCTTGTTCAGTTCGGCATTCAGCTTCGTGACGATGGCCGCCGGCGTGCGCGCCGGCGCGAAGATGCCGAAAGTGGAAGTCAGGTTGGCCTTGGGGTATCCCAGCTCGGCGAAGGTCGGCACATTGGGGAGCGACTCGATGCGCCTGGGCGCCCCCACCGCGAGCGCGCGCAGCCGTCCGGCCTGCATGTGCTGCGTCAGCATGGGACTGGCATTCGTGCTCATCACCTCGAACTGGCCGCCAAGCGCGTCGTTCATCTGTTGCCCGGCGCCTTTGTAGGGAATCAGCGTCAGGTCGGCCCCGGACTTCGCCTTGACCTGCTCCAGCATGACATGGCCGACCGTGCCCAGGCCCGACGTGGCCCAGCGCACCGAGCCGGGCCGGGCCTTGGCCTGTGCGAGCAGGTCCTGGAACGATTTGCCACCGAAGCTTGACGTGGCGATCACCAGCACCGGCGAGTACATCACGCTCATGACCGGCGCGATATCGCGCTGCGGATCGTAGTTGACGTGTCCGACGTGCGGGTTGAGCGTGAGCGGGCTGGTCGAGGAGAAGCCCAGCGTATAGCCGTCCGGCGCGGCCTTGGCCACGGCGTCCATGCCGATGCTGCCACCCGCGCCCGCCTTGTTTTCCACCACCACCGAGGCGCCGGTCTGGGCCGACAGGCGCTCGCCGAGCGCGCGCGCCACGGCATCGCTGATGCCGCCGGTCGGATAGGCGACGATCAGGCGGATCGGGCGCGCGGGATACGCGTCGGCGGCAGTGGCGGCGAGCGGGCTGGCCAGGGCGGCGGCAGCCACCGGCACAGCAGCCAGCAAGGGAATTCGGCGGGAAGCGGACATGAATGGGGGAACGGCGAAGACGACGGTTGGAGACGGGACCGGCCGCGCTAGCGCCGCTGGGCGGCCCGGGACGGGTGCCGGCCTCAATGCAGGAACGGGCGCTATTTTATCCGATCGGCCACGCCTCCCGGCGCCGCCGGGCCGCGGGGAGCCAGCGGACACTCAGGTACCCACGATACGAACAGTTCATTGGCACGGTCGTACAGCCGCCATACGGTGCCGCACTCGCGGCAAGTGAAGGTGAGCATGCTGAACGGCACGCCGGCCGCACTCTGGCTCACCAGCGGGGCGGTGTGCTTGAGCGCCAGGCGCGCATGCGGCTCACGCCGGCGGGAATCCGCCGCGAGCGCGAGGCAGTGGTCACAGGCAGGCCGGGCGGGCCGCGGCGCGTTGGGGGGAGGCACGGCAGACGTCATGCCCGCCATGATGCCGTAAAAACGGCGCGCCTTTCACCCCTGTCGGTGCGGCAACGGCAATCGCGCGCCATCGGCTGCCTGCGGCCCCTGCCCAGGCTGCACCGCAGCCACCGGCGCGCGCTGGCCCAGCCACACGCTTGCCAGCACTAGCAAAGCCCCCGCCATTTGTGCCGTGCTCAGGGTCTGGCCGAGCACCAGGAAACCCAGCACCGTGGCGCTCACCGGGCTCAGCAAGCCCAGCGCGGACACCGCCGCGGTCGGCAGGCGGCCGATGCCGCGAAACCAGAATGCGTAGCTGACGCCGGCGCCGGCCACGCACAGCCACGTGTAGCCAAGTACATTGGGCAGCGTCAGGCGCGCCGGCAGGGTTTCGAAGGCCAGCGCGAACGGCAGCAGGAACAGGGCGCCGGCGGTGAGCTGCCAGGCCGTGAGCACCAGCGGCGAGACCGGCGGGCGCCAGCGCTTGGCCAGCACCGTGCCCAAGGCCATCGATACCGCGCCGGCCGCGGCGGCGGCCACGCCCACGGCATCCAGCCGCGCGGCAGGCCCCAGCACCAGCAAAGCCACGCCGCCGATGCCCCCAAGGCCGGCCAGCCAGGCGGCAAGATGCGGCCGCGCGCCCAGCAGCAGCCAGGCCAGCAAGACCACCAGCAACGGCTGGATGGCCCCCACGGTGGCCGCGACCCCGCCCGGCAGGCGGTAAGCGGCAATAAACAGCATGGCCTGGAACAAGCCGATATTCAGCACGCCCAGCAACGCCGCCTTCCACCACCAACTGCCGCGCGGCAGTTGCCGGCCCCAGGCCAGCATCGCCAGCCCGGCGGGCAGCGCGCGGATCACGCCGGACAGCAGCGGCTGGCCCGGCGGCAGCCACTGGCTGGTGATCAGGTAGGTGCTGCCCCAGATCAGCGGGGCGGAGGCGGTCAGCAGGATATCCGCCGCGCGTACCTGCGCCTGCGGGACCGGAGCAACCTGCCGGGATGACAGCGGGAGGGCGGACTGGGCGTCGGGCTTCATGTCGTCATGCCTTTATTTTTCTTCATGAAAAGAATCTTGATATCAAGATTTAAAATCCACTTTACGAAGTGAAAGGCTTGATGTCAAGATTCTTGTCACTCAGTCAAATCGCAGCGTACATCATGGCCACCCGCGGCAAACCCAAGGCACACGGCGCAACGGCGCCCACCGACGAAGCCGGCGGCGGCGCGTCTCCCCAAGCCAGCCAGCCGGCCCAACCTGCCGAAGCGCAAGGCGATCGCGTCGACCGCATCCTGGCCCAGTGGGCGCGCGAGCGCCCGGACCTCGATGCCGCGCCGATGGGCATCATCGGCCGCGTCTGGCGCCTGGCGCGCCACACCGATCGCGCGGTGGAGGCGGCGTTGGCGCCGGCCGGCCTGAATAGCTGGGAGTTCGACGTGCTGGCCACGCTGCGCCGCTCGGGGCCGCCCTATGCGCTGTCGCCGGGTGCGCTGATCGATTCGCTGATGATTACCTCGGGCACCATGACCAACCGGCTCGACCATCTCGAACGCGCCGGGCTGGTGCGCCGCTGCCCCAATCCGGATGACCGGCGCGGGCTGCTGATCGAGCTGACGCAGCCCGGCCGCGACCGCGTCGACCACGCGCTGGAGGTGCACGTGGCCAATGAGCATCGCCTGCTGGAGCCGCTGACGGCCGCTGAGCGCAAGCAGCTGGCAGGACTGCTGCGGCGCTGGCTGCAGGGTTTCGAGCCGGCTGACGAATAACGCTGTCCCATACACCGGCGCGGCTTCGGGGCTCCCGGCCCCCGGCCTGTTACCCCTTCGACCGCGCCGATTACGCCCCCCACCGCATCCCGGAGACTATCGCATGCTTTTGAACCTTCGCCCGCGCGCCAGCGCCCTTTCCCGCCGCCCGTCACTGAAGGCCGCCGCCACGCTTGTCGCTTTGCTCTGCGCCGCCGCGGCGCAGGCGGCGCCGGTGGAGCCCGCCTACCAGCTCTCCCAGCAGGAAAAGCCCGCGCTCATCGCCACCCTCAAGGACCTGGTGTCGATTGAATCGGGCAGCAAGGACATCGAAGGGCTGGACCGCATCGCCGCGCTGATCCGCGACCGGCTGGCCGCCATGGGCGGCGACGCGAAGCTGATCGAGCCCACCGAGGTCTACCGCATGGAAGACACGCCCAGGCAGGTCGGCAAGATGGTGATGGCGCAGTTCAAGGGCACGGGCAAGCGCAACATCATGCTGATCGCCCATATGGACACGGTCTACCTGCGCGGCATGCTGGCGCAGCAGCCGTTCCGCATCGACGGCGAACGCGCCTACGGCCTGGGCATCGCCGACGACAAGAACGGCGTGGCGGTGATCCTGCACACGGTAGCCATCCTGCAGAAGATGGGCTTCAAGGACTACGGGACGCTGACCGTGCTGATCAACGGAGACGAGGAGATCAGCTCGCCCGGCGCGCGCGCCATGCTGAGCAAGATGGGCAGCCAGCAGGACGCGGTGTTCTCCTGCGAAGCCACGCGCGTGACCGGCGACCGCCTGTCGCTCGCCACCAGCGGCATCGGTGCGATCTCGCTGACCGTGCATGGCAAGGCCTCGCACGCGGGCAGCTCGCCCGAACAGGGCCGCAACGCGCTGTATGAACTCTCGCACCAGATCCTGCAGATGCGCGACCTGTCCAACCCGGACAGCGGGCTCAAGGTGAACTGGACGATCTCGTCGGCCGGCACCAACCGCAACGTGATCCCGGCTACCGCCACGGCACAGGCCGATGTGCGCGTGCTGCGCACCGCCGACTACGACAACCTGGAGCGCACGCTGCAGGAGCGCGTGAAGAAGCAGCTGATCCCGGACACCAGGGTGGAAGGGAAGTTCGAGCGCCGCCGCCCGCCGCTGGAAGCCACCGATGCCGCGCGCAAGCTCGCCGCGCACGCGCAAGGCGTATATGCCGAGATCGGCGAGAAGCTGGCCGTGTACGACACCGCCGAAGGCGGCGGCACCGATGCGGCCTTTGCCGCGGCCGCCACCAAGGCGCCGGTGATCGAGCGCTTCGGCCTGCGCGGCTTTGGCGCGCACTCCAACGACGCCGAGTATGTCGACCTCAACTCGGTCACGCCGCGCCTGTACCTGCTCACGCGCATGATCATGGACGTGTCGCAGGACAAGACTGGCCGCTGATCTGCTCGCGGCCGGCGGCAGGCATCCGGCAGGACACGCCTGATGCGCTGACATGGCAGCCCCACAGGTGCTCCGGGCACCGCGTGGGGTTGCTGCAATGTGGCGCACAAGCACCGCGAGGGTGCATGGAATTGAACACCGGTACGCCCGCGTGCCACCGCACGCGGGCTCAGGCCAGCTTTTTGCGCCCGCCGAGGTCGGGCAGGAAGATGGCCAGCAGCCCAAGCAGCGGCAGGAACGCGCACAACGCGTAGACCGACTGGATGCCATGCGTGTCCGCCAGCTTGCCCAGCACCGCGGCGCCGATGCCGCCCATGCCGAAGGCAAAGCCGAAGAACAGGCCCGACACCATGCCCACCTTGCCAGGGATCAGTTCCTGCGCGAACACCAGGATGGCCGAGAAGGCGGACGCCAGGATAAAGCCGATGATGAACGACAGCACGCCGGTCCAGAACAGGTTGGCGTGCGGCAGCATCAGCGTGAACGGCGCCACGCCCAGGATCGACGCCCAGATCACGCGCTTGCGGCCGATGCGGTCGCCGATGGGACCACCCAGGATGGTGCCGGCCGCCACCGCGAACAGGAACACGAACAGGTAGAGCTGCGAACTCTGCCGTGTCAGGCCGAAACGCTCCATCAGGTAGAAGGTGTAATASGTGTTCAGGCTCGCCATGTAGAARTACTTSGAGAACACCAGCGCCATCAACACCAGCATGGCGCGCACCACGGTGCTGCGCGGCAGCGGTGCGTGCGCGGCGACCGCCTTGCGCTTGCGCGTGGTATGCGCCAGCTCGCGGCCGTACCAGATACCGATCTGCCACAGCACGGCGATGGCCAGCAAGGCCGCGAGCGAGAACCAGGCCACGCTGCTCTGCTGGTGCACGATCCATGCCGCCAGCAGCGGCCCCGTGGCGCTACCCGCGTTGCCGCCGACCTGGAAGATCGACTGCGCCAGCCCGTGCTGGCCGCCCGAAGCCATGCGCGCCACGCGCGACGACTCCGGATGGAAGATCGACGAACCGGTGCCCACCAGCGCGGCCGCCACCAGCAGCACGCCATAGGTCGGCGCCACCGACAGCAGCAGCAGGCCGCACAGCGTGAAGCCCATGCCGATCGACAGCGACTGCGGCTTGGGATGCTTGTCGGTGTACAGCCCCACCACCGGCTGCAGCAGCGAAGCCGTGATCTGGTAGGTCAGCGTAAGCAGCCCGATCTGGGTGAAGCTGAGATTGAAGCCGCCCTTGAGCATCGGGTAGATGGCCAGGATCAGCGACTGGATCATGTCGTTGAGGAAATGCGAAAAACTGATCGCCCCCAGCACGCGGAAACCGGTCCGCTCGGCGGCGGCCTGCGTAGTGTGAAGACTCGGGGCCGGGCCCTGCGGCGAGGCGTTCGCGCCGCCTGGCGCGGTATCGATGCGGCTGCTCATGATGGAAACGGGGGCTGAGAGAAAACAAGAGGGGAATCCTGGCGCCCATCGTAAATGGCGCAATTCCGCCTGTCCTGCGAGAATAGGGCCGCAACCTTGGAGAAAAGGACATGCCCCGTCCCGTGACTCGCCGCAACGCCGGTGTGGATGCTGCGCCGTCCGCGCCACACGGCGCCATCGCCCCGCCCTCGGCCGCGCGCTATCCCGCCGATATTCCCGGCACCGACCGCGCCGACAGCTACGCGGCGGTGCCCGCCTATCTCAGCTACGACCGCAGCCTGATGCCGGTCACCGCCATGGCAGCCGACTACGTGTCGGGCCATGTCACCAAGCCGCACCAGCATCCGAACGCCCAGTTGATCCACGCCGTGCATGGCGTGATGGTGGTAGCCACCGCAGAAGGCCAATGGATCGTCCCGCCCACGCGCGGCATGTGGATGCCCGGCGGCACCGTGCACTGGATCCGCATGGTTGGCCACGTGCGCATGCGCACCGCCTATATCCGCCCGGACGCCGCCGCCAACCTGCCTACGCGCTGCACCGTGCTCGGCATCACGCCGCTGCTGCGCGAACTCATCCTCGCCGCGATCGACATTCCCACGCCTTACGCCGCCGAATCGCGCGACGGACGGTTGATGCGGTTGCTGCTGGATGAAGTGATGCTGGTGCCAACGCTGCCCTTGCACTTGCCACGTCCCGCCGATGCCGGGTTGCGGCAGATCTGCGATGCGATTGTCGGTGCGCCGGATACGGCGCTGACGCTGGCTGAATGGGGGGAGCGGCTGGGCGTGGATCCCAAGACGATCCAGCGGCGGTTTGCGCGGGAGACCGGGATGACGTTTGGGCAGTGGAGGCAGCAGGCGAGGTTGCTGGCGGGGTTGGAGGGGCTGGCCGCCGGGGCTAAGGTGGTGGATGTGGCGCTGGATCTTGGGTATGAGAGTCCTAGTGCGTTTTCTACTATGTTCAGGAGGCAGTTTGGGGTGCCGCCTAGTGGGTTTTTTCGGTGAGGTTTTTGGGCGTTGAAAGGCTTACAACGTTGGTGTGCGGGGGGTGGGGGGTTATTTTTGGGCGGTGTTGGTTGTTGCACCCAACAGCGTACGACATCCCCCTGCGGGGGACGCCGGTCACTTTTCTTTGCGTTCGGCAAAGAAAACTAACGAAAAGAAAGCCGACCCTGCCGGGAGCAGAACAATCAGGCTATTGCACGTTGGTGGTTTCGTCGTCAGGCACAAGGTCTTGGCTGGCGTGCCTTACCGGCTCGAAGGGCAGCGCAATAGCATTACCCAGTGGTTTCGTGGTGCGGCCCCTGATAGTGGGCACCCTGCCCATTCGGCCATCTGCCGTTCGCGATGCAACGGGCCACGAATCTTCGGGATTTGCCGGTTTCGTGGTTTTGTCTCTGACGGCGAATACCCTGCAAATTTACACCCTGCCGTACCGGCGCTAGCCGTGACTGCATACGGCCGTCTTCGTTACGTGGTGGGCGCCGTGGCCCGGTCAGCGAACACGGAGGGATCTGACGATGGTGTTGTGCGCGGTTCTCGACCAATCCGTGAACGAAGCCGCATGGGGGCTGAGCACGGGCCACCGCGCCCACCACGAAACCCATCAATGCAAAGTTGCGCGGCGCCCACCCCCCAAGAACGGCAGGGACCGAACAATCACCGCGCTTGCCGTCAGAGACAAAACCACGAAACCAGTAGGACTCGAAGAATCGTGGCCCGTTGCATCGCGAACGGCAGATGGCCGAATGGGCACGGCGCCCGCCACTAGGGGCCGCACCACGAAACCCGTGTGGTACGCAGGGGAGCAGCTGTTGAAGCCGGTAGGGCATGCCAGCCGAAGCCACCACCCGCACGACGCAATCACTGCCACCAAATAGCCTGATTGCTCTGCTCCCGGCAGGGTCGGCTTTCTTTTCGTTAGTTTTCTTTGCCGAACGCAAAGAAAAGTGACCGGCGTCCCCCGCAGGGGGATGTCGTACGCTGTTGGGTCCAACAACCAACACCGCCCAAAAACAACCCCATCACCCCCCGCGCACGAACGTCCCTATAGCCCCCCTACCCCTCCAAATACCTCTCCACCAACCTAGCCCAATAAGCCGCCCCCACCGTCAAATTCTCATCATTAAAATCATACCCAGCGTTATGCAGCAACGGCTGCCCCGCCCCATTCCCCATCCTGACAAAGCACCCAGGCCGCTGCTGCAGGAAGTAAGCAAAATCCTCACTCCCCGCGATCAGCGGAAAATTCGCCACTACCCTCTCCGGCCCCACCAGTTCCTCGGCCACCTGCCGGGCAAACTCCGTCTCACGCTCGCTATTGATCAGCACCGGATAACCGCGGATGTAATCGATCTCCACACTAGCCCCATAGCCTTCCACATGTGAAGTCACCAACTGCCGGATACGGTTCTCCAGCGTGCGCCGCACATCGGGACTAAACGACCGCACGCTCAGTTCCAGCTTCGCGCTTTCGGGAATCACATTAGGCGCATGCCCCGCATGCAACGTACCGATCGTCACTACCGCGGTCTCGTTCGGGTCGATATTGCGCGACACGATGCTCTGCAGCGCCATCACCAGGCTGCCCGCCACCAGGATCGGGTCGATCGACTGGTGCGGCCGTGCCGCGTGGCCGCCCTTGCCGCGGATGGTGATGGCCACCGTATCGCAAGCCGCCATGAACGGGCCCGCGCGGAACATGAACATGCCGGCTTCCACGCCAGGATGGTTGTGCAGCCCGAAAATCGCATCGCACGGGAAGCGTTCGAACAAGCCGTCGGCCAGCATGCGTTCGGCGCCGCCGCCGGCGCCGATCTCTTCGGCGGGCTGGAAGATCAGGTGGACGGTGCCGTTGAAATGGCGCGTGCGCGCCAGTTGCCGCGCGGCGCCGAGCAGCACGGTGGTGTGGCCGTCGTGGCCGCAGGCGTGCATCTTGCCGGCATGGATGCTGGCGTATGGCAGGCCTGTGCGTTCGTGAATGGGCAGCGCGTCCATGTCGGCGCGCACGCCGATGCTGCGGCGTGAGCCGCCCTGGCGCAGCGTGCCGACCACGCCGGTACCACCAACGCCGCGCGTCACTTCGTAGCCCCAGCCTTCAAGCTGGCTGGCGACGAGCTCGGCGGTACGCACTTCGTCAAAGGCGAGTTCGGGATGCTGGTGGATGCTGTGGCGGATGGCTTCCAGCTCGGCACGGCTGTCGAGCGTGTCGGACAGTTCGCAGAAGTGGGAGATGCGCAGCGGGCGTGCCGATGGTGATACAGCGGGTGGGGTCGCGGGTGAGTCGGCGAGAAGAGACTCAATGAATTCGGGTGCGTGTTCTGACATGGCGGTGTGCTCGTTTTTTCGAGGCGTATAGAAAACAGTATTTCACGCTGGGCGCAGAGCGCAAACGGTTTAACCCTTTGTAGCGAAATCAGGGGAACAACTGTTGCGAACGGGGGACGATCCCTCCGCCCGAGGGGTCATCGAGGAAGCCTGAACTCCCGCGCGGGCATCACAGGCCCTGCCTTCTTCAGTGCGCCACGGATGCCGGCAGGTGCGGCTGGCGGTACAAGCAGGGCGCATGAAGCAGAAAGGGCGGCCATCGCTGGCCGCCCTCTTTCTGGCGTTCAACCTGACCAAACAGCCCTATGCGTAGGCCACCACCGTCTGGCCCTGCTCGCCCAGGCCGTCGATGCCCAGGCGCATCGTGTCRCCCGCCTTGAGAAAGCGCGGCGGCTTGAAGCCCATGCCCACGCCCGGCGGGGTGCCGGTGCAGATCAGGTCGCCGGGGTGCAGCGTCATGAAGCGGCTGACGTAGCTCACCAGCGTGGCCACGTCGAACACCATGGTGGCGGTGCTGCCCTTCTGCACGCGCTCGCCGTTGACGTCCAGCCAGAGCGCCAGCGCCTGCGGGTCGGCGACTTCGTCGCGCGTGACCAGCCACGGGCCGACCGGGCAGAATGTATCGCAGCCCTTGCCCTTGTCCCAGGTGCCGCCGCGCTCGATCTGGAATTCGCGCTCGGACACATCGTYGACCACGCAGTAGCCGGCAACGTGGGAAAGCGCTTCGTCGCGCGAGACATCGCGTGCCACCTTGCCGATCACCACGCCGAGTTCCACTTCCCAATCTGTCTTTTCCGAGCCGCGCGGCAGCATCACCGCATCGTAGGGGCCATTGAGCGAGCTGTTGGCCTTGAGGAAGACAATGGGCTCGGCCGGCAGCGGCATGCCAGCCTCGGCGGCGTGGTCGGCGTAGTTCAGGCCGATCGCCACGATCTTGCCGATGCCGGTCCAGGGCACGCCGAAGCGGTCGGCCTGCACCACCGGCAGCGTGGCCGGGTCCACTTTGGCCAGCCGTGCCAGCGCTTCGTCGGACAGCGCTTGCGGCCCCAGTCCGTCCAGCACGCCGGACRGGTCGCGCACGCGGCCTTCGGCATCGATCAGTCCCGGGCGTTCCGCGCCCGGCTTACCCACACGTACTAGTTTCATCGTTTCCCCTTGGCTTCGGTGACAGTGCGGCCGGCGGGCTCGGACAGGGTCCGCGCGACCACGGTCAGGACTTCTTTGGCGGTGTTCTCGGAATGCTGGCGCAGCACCTGTGGCAGCCGCGGGCGGCCCGGTTCGCGCAGTGCAGCCATGATGGCCTCGTGTTCCTCGTGCGATTCCTGCCAGCGCAGCATATCCGCGTTGGCGGCGCCGCGCGCACGGTGCACCTTGCTCATCAGCGTGGCGTAGATGCCGGCCAGCACCGGGTTGGCGGCGCCGTCGATGATGAGCTGGTGGATTTCCTGGTTAATGCGGAAGTACTCGGTGCGCCGCCCCGCGGCGTGGGCATCCAGCATGGCCTGGTGCTTGCGCTCCAGCCGCGCCATCGACACCTCGGACAGCCGCGCCGCGGCCAGTTCGCCGGCGGTGGCTTCCAGCCCGTGCAGGGTTTCGAAGGTGGAACGCAATTCGTCCAGATCGAGCGGCGCCACGCGGTAGCCGATGTACTGCCGATGCAGTACCAGCCCTTCGGACACCAGCACCTTGAGCGCCTCGCGCAACGGCGTCTTGGACACATCGAACATTTCGCAGAAGGCGCGTTCGTCGATGCGCGCGCCGGGGGGCAGTTCGCCCTCTTCGATCATGGTGCGCAGACGGGAGGCGATCTCGGCGGACATGCCGAGCGTGCGCAGGCGCGTGGATTTAGGAAGCGTTTGAGTCACAGACATCACCGAGATGGGGAACATGCACCACAAGAAGGCTATCACACCCTGAAATTGTGCGTTTGCCTAACAATAAAATCAATGACTTACGAGAGTTGTAATTACAGATTACGTATCCTATACTCCGTTCCAGTTGCGCGACACAAAACACAAACCGCCCTACCATTCCTCAAAGGAGACACGCGTCATGCAAACGACAAGCCGGGCTGCGGCGCTAACGGAGACGAAGAGCTCCGTACGCTGGAAGATTTTCCTGATGATGTTGTTCCTCATCGCCATCAACTACATCGACCGCGCGTCGCTGTCGGTGGCGATGCCCCTGATCGCCAAGGAATTCGACCTCAGCCCCACCATGCAGGGCCTGATCCTGAGTTCATTCTTCTGGACCTACGCGGTCATGCAGATCCCCGGCGGCATGCTGGCGGACAAGTACAAGCCGCGTATCGTGATCGCCACCGCTACCATCTTCTGGGGCGCCTTCCAGGCGCTGGCGGCGGTATGCACCAGCGCCGGCGCCCTGCTGCTGACCCGGCTTGGCCTGGGCGCGGCCGAAGCGCCGATCTACCCGGCCGGCGGCAAGCTCAACGCGATCTGGATGACGCAGAACGAACGCGGCCGCGGCGCCACCCTGCTCGACGGCGGCGCGCCGCTGGGCGCGGCGCTTGGCGCCATCATCATCACTTGGCTGATCACCGCGCTGGGCTCCTGGCGCCTCGCCTTCGTGGTGGCCGGCGTGGGCACCGTGCTGGCAGGCCTGGCGGCGTGGTACTACGTGCGCAACTCCCCGCGCGAGCACCGTGGCGTCAATGAGCTCGAAGCCAGCTATATCGAAGCCGCGCAAGCCACCGAACATCGCGCCGAACCGGCAAACCTGTCCGGACGCTCGCTCGATTTCCTCAAGTACCGCTCGGTGTGGTGCATGGCGATCGGCTGGATGTGCTTCAACAGCGTCTTCTACGGCCTGCTGACCTGGATGCCCAACTACCTGAACAAGGTGCACGGCTTCGACATCAAGCAGATGGGCGGCGCCAGCTTCATCATCTTCTTCTCCGGCTTCGTGGGTGAACTGGTCGGCGGCTGGATCGCGGACAAGTGGAAGGCCGGGGGCGGCAGGCCCAACCTGGTGATGCGTACCCTGTTCGGTATCGCCGCCGTGGTCGCCACCGTGTCGATCTTCTCGGTGGCCTATGTGAAGGATCCGGTAGTGGTAGTGATCCTGCTCTCGTGCACGCTGTTCTTCCTGCGCTGGTGCGGCCTGTTCTGGTGCATCCCGTCCATCCTCGGCACCCGCAACAAGGTAGGCGTGCTGGGCGGCATCATGAACCTGGGCGGCAATATCGGCGGCATCACCGTGCCCATCATCGTCGGCATGATCGTGCAGTTCACCGGCTCCTACTTCCTGGCCCTGATGTTCTTCGCCGCCGCCGGCGTGGGCCTGTTCCTCGCATCGACCGCGATCGACTACGAGAAGAAGCTGCCGGTCTGAGCGCAGCCCGATCTCGACACCAAGTCTTGCCCCCCGTACGCGCCGCGCCGGCACAAGCCGGCAGCGGCACGGCCTGAACCGCTCCCGTCCCGGCCGCGCCACGCGCGCCGGGCGGTGGAGGAGACACTTCATGAAAGCAAGCCCACGCAAACTGGCCGGCGCCGCCACGGCAGCCGCCCTGCTGCTGCTCGGGACCGCGCACGCGCAGCCCCCCGCCGCCGCGCAACACGCGGCCAAGGCGACGCAACCCACCGCGGACCTGCCCACGGCACAGCCCGAAGCCGTCGGCGTCGATTCGCGCAAGCTGGTCGAACTGTCGCAATGGATCCGCCGCGACCAGCTCGACGTGCGCAGCCTGATCGTCATCAAGGACGGCAAGCTGGTCTTCGAGCGCTACGGCGACGAACTCGCCCGCGACTACAACCATGAGCTTTACTCCGTCACCAAGTTCATCAGCGCGTTGCTGGTCGGCACGCTGGTGGGCGACGGCAAGCTCACCGCGCAAGACAAGCCCGCCCCGCTGCTGGCCGCCGCGCGCCCGGACCTGGCGCCGGCGCTGGCCGACAAGCAGGACATCGAACTGCGCCACCTGATGTCGATGTCCAGCGGCCTGTCGTACAAGCTGGTGGAAGGCACCGACACGCTCTATTACGGCGTGCCGGACCGGCTGAAAGTCGCCGCGTCCGCCGCCGTGCGCACCAAGGCCGGCACCGAATTCGACTACATCGACGTCAACCCCGTGCTGGTGGGCGCCACCATCACGCAGGTCAGCGGCCAGCCGGAGCAACGCTATGCCGAGGCGCGCCTGTTCAAGCCGCTCGGCATGTCGCATTACCGCTGGGACGGCGCCGACGGCAAGGGCGCGGTCTCGGGCGGCTGGGGGCTGCGCCTGCGCTCCATCGACATGGCCAAGCTCGGCCTGCTGATGCTCAACCAGGGCAAATGGCAGGGCCGGCAGATCGTGCCCGCTGACTGGGTGGCGCGCATGACCACGCCCGCCGGGCCGGCCGCGRACTACGGCTACTACTGCTGGGTCAACAACATCGTCAAGAGCGAGCGCGAGTTCAGCGCGATGGGCTTCAAGGGCCAGTTCATCACCGTGCTGCCGCAGCAGAACGCCGTGGTGGTGATGAACAGCATCATGTCCACCTCCGGCGGCCTGCGTGATGCGGCCTACCTGGACCTCTACCGCAAGATGGTCAACGACTACGTGCTGCCTGCGCTGCAAGCCGGCAACAAGGTCAGGCCGGACGCCGAGCGGCAAGCCGCTCTCCGTCAAGAGCTTGCGCTGGCGCACGCCAGCCACGGCAAGCCCGGCACCGCCCTCGCCTTCAACGACAAACCCGAACAATAACGAGCAGGGCCCCGGGCACCGCATCGCACCGGGCCATGCCATTTCCTGAGAGCTTTACTCCCATGACCAAACGCACCCTTCTCGGCATGCTCACGCCGTCGTCCAATACCGCGCTGGAACCCATCACCAGCGCCATGGTGAGCGGCCTGCCGAACGTCAGCGCGCATTTCTCGCGCTTCACCGTTACCGAGATCTCGCTGCGCGACCAGGCGCTGGGCCAGTTCGATCTCGACAAGATCATCGGCGCGGCCAAATTGCTGGCCGACGCGCGCGTGGACGTGATCGCGTGGAACGGCACCTCGTCCGGCTGGCTCGGCTTCGAGAAAGACCAGGCGCTGTGCCGCCAGATCACCGAGGCCACCGGCATCCCCGCCACCACCTCGGTGCTGGCGCTGAACGAAATCCTGGAAAAGACCGGCGCGCGCGACTTCGGCCTGGTCACGCCCTATCTCGACGATGTGCAGCAACGCATCGTGCAGAACTACAAGCGCAACGGCTTTGGCTGCGCGGCGGAGCGCCACCTCGACCTGCATGTGAACTACAGCTTCGCCGAAGTGGAAGAAGACACCATCCGCCGCATGGTGCGCGAAGTGGCACAGCACAAGCCGGCAGCCATCACGACCTTCTGCACCAACCTGCGCGCGGCGCACCTGGTGGAAGAACTGGAAGCCGAGACGGGCATCCCCGTCTACGACACGATCTCCACCGTGGTGTGGAAATCGCTGCGGCTGGCTGGGGTGGATACGCGCGAGCTGCGCGGCTGGGGCCGCTTGTTTGCCGAAGTGGAATGAAGGAGCAGGGCGCATGAACACCGAACTCGATCTCGTCATCCGCAACGCCGAAGTGGTCACCGCCTCCGACCGCTTCACCTGCGACATCGGCGTGCGCGATGGCCGTATCGCCATGTTGGGCGATGACCTGCCGCGCGGCACGCGCGAAATGGATGCCACCGGCCTGCTGGCGCTGCCCGGCGGCGTGGATGGCCACGTCCACCTCGACCAGCCGATGCCGGACGGCATGCGCATGGCGGATGACTTCTTCACCGGCACGCGCGCCGCGGTTTGCGGTGGCACGACCACGGTGATTCCGTTTGCGGCGCAGGAGAAGGGCGGCTCRCTCAAGGCTGCGGTGGCGGACTACCATCGCCGCGCGGAGGGCCGTGCGGTGGCGGATTACGGGTTCCACCTGATCGTGGCCGATCCGACGCCGGAAGTGTTGCAGCATGAATTGCCCGAGTTGATCCGCAAGGGCTATACCTCGTTCAAAGTCTATATGACCTACGACGATCTGAAGCTGTCGGATCGCGAGATGCTGGACGTGCTCGATGTGGCCAAGCGCAACGATGCGCTGGTGATGGTGCATGCGGAGAATGCGGATTGCATCTCGTGGCTGACCGAGAAGCTGGTTGGGGAAGGACGCATCTCGCCACGTTTCCACGGCATGGCGCGTCCGGCTCTGGTGGAACGTGAAGCCACGCATCGCGCGATTACCTTTGCGGAGCTGGTCGATGTGCCGATCCTGATCGTGCATGTGTCGGGCAAGGAAGCGATCGAGCAGATCCGGTGGGCGCAGGGCAGGGGGTTGCCGATTCTGGCGGAGACTTGTCCGCAGTATCTGTATCTCACCGCCGAGGATATGGGATTGCCTGGCGACGATGGGTATGAAGGCGCGAAGTGCGTCTGCAGCCCGCCGCCGAGGGATCCGGAGAATCAGGCTGCGGTGTGGCGTGCGCTTACCAACGGCGTGTTCAGTGTGTTTTCTTCGGATCATGCGCCGTTCAACTATGACGATCCGGAAGGGAAGAAGCTGGGTGGCACGGCGCAGCCGTTTGACCACATTCCCAATGGCGTGCCCGGGATCGAGACGCGGCTGCCGCTGTTGTTCGATGGGATTGCCAAGGGCAGGCTTTCGCTGCATCAGTTTGTCGAGCTGACTTCGTACCGGCCGGCGCGGCTGTATGGGTTGTATCCGCGCAAGGGGACGATCGCTGTTGGCGCTGATGCGGATATTGCGTTGTGGGATCCTTCGCGGAAGGTGCGGATTGCCAATAGCGATCTGCATCATGCGGTGGATTACACGCCTTATGAGGGGATCGAGGTGACCGGGTGGCCGGTGCATTGCTTCTCGCGGGGGGAGTTGCTGGTGGAGGATGGGAGGTATCTGGAGCCGGTTCCGGGGCGGGGGCGGTTCTTGCCGGCGGGGGCGCCTTCGTTGGTTTGAGGTTTGGTGGTGGTTTTGATTTCAAACTTCAACTGCCTAACTTCAAAGTCAACGTCAAAGGCTTAAAGCCAAAGGCGGTTTCACCCCCCTGCGGGGGGCGACCTACTTTCTTGTCTTGCCAAGAAAGTAGGCAAAGAAGGCGCGCCGGATGGGGCGACTTCCCCTCGTCGTCAGGCAAAAAGAGCGGCCGGGGGCCAAACTCGCATCGCCTTAAGGCGATACTCAAACATGGCCCCCTCTTTTCCGC